>NZ_WBKL01000171.1:0-129839 GCF_015714705.1 Nostoc sp. NZL
CTCATCCCCCTGCCCCCTGCCCCCTGCCTCAGACTCTACGGCTTGCAGCTACCATCCACACAGTATGCCGATTGATATGTATTAGAACGCTTACCAAAGAGTGCATAGCGATTATCGCGGATTTGTTCGTAAAAGCGATCGCCTGCCCATTTCATCCCCGGTAAGGCTCGATAAGCGTCTACAAATATATTTCCTACTGGCAATAACCGCCCAATCTCTTCAGCAGCGTTACTACCTTGCCAACGTCTCTGAGGTTCATTACCATCAATTAAAATTACCCCCTGTTCACAATCTTGAGCTGTAATTCCCCACTGTAAAAGTGTTTGCTCATCTTGCATCGGACTGTAGCGAAACAGCTTTCCTTGGTCTAAGGTTTCTAGCAACTGCACTAGAGTAACGCAGAGATTACAATTCCCATCGTATATTACGTAGTAATTCATAAAAAGAACGGCTCTTTAGCAATTGACTTGTCGGATGTGTTTAAACACAGCTTTGGTATTCTAGCTTAGAAAAAAGCCGCAAATTAGCAATCATTACTTCAACTACTTACTTTCCGATACCGTGGCGATCGTCAAATATGCATAATGTCGTCGAGTTTAAGTTGTAAATTTGGCAAGATATCAGAAGATAGGTCTTGTTTTGACTTGACGTAGGCTTATTGTAGCGAAGGCATTATCAAGCAAAACTACCACGAGGTGACAACGAATTGCGATCGCTCTTGCCTCACCCAACCAGTGCGAAGTAAAAAAAAACTGCATTAAAGTTGCAGGTCGATGCATTAACAATGCAAGTCGTCGCATTCACAATGCAGGTCGATGCATTAACATTGCAGGGCGATGCGTTAAGTCAAACATCGCTGCATTCACAATGCAAGTCGTCGCATTCACAATGCAAGTCACCGCATTCACAATGCAGGGCGATGCGTTAAGTCAAACATCGCTTCCAGTTTCCAGTTATCATGCCTTTGGGATGGTATTTGCTTAGTTTTTTCATTAATGAGAAAATATTCATGAGATACAAACTCTTGGGCAAAAGCGGGTTAAGAGTCTCTGAACTCTCCTTGGGAACCATGACCTTTGGTGAAGATTGGGGTTGGGGTGCATCTGCTGACGAAAGTCGTAAAATCTTTGATACTTATGTAGAAGCAGGGGGAAATTTCATTGACACCGCCAACGGTTATACCGATGGTAGCAGTGAAAAAATTGTTGGTGAGTTGATCGCTAAAGAACGGGAACGCTTTGTAGTTGCAACAAAATATTCTTTTCCCTTGCGAATGAATGACAAAAAAGGCGATCCTAACGCCAGTGGAAACCATCGCAAGAACTTAATCCAGTCTTTAGAAGGTAGCCTGAAACGGCTGAATACCGATTACATTGATTTATTCTGGTTGCACGCTTGGGATTTTACAACACCTATTGAAGAAGTCTTGCGATCGCTCGATGATGTAGTCCGTCAAGGTAAAGTACTTTACATCGGCATTTCTGACACACCCGCTTGGATCGTTTCCCAAGCAAATACTATCGCCCAATTCCAAGGATGGACGCAGTTTGTCGCTCTGCAAATTGAATATAGTTTAATTCAACGAACCCCAGAACGTGACTTACTACCGATGGCTAAAGCCTTCGATTTAGCGGTAACACCGTGGTCGCCTTTAGGTGGTGGTGTGCTGACAGGTAAGTATAATCAGCCTCCTCAAGAAGGTAGCGAACAAGGAAGATTAGCAAATGCAGCGTTAGGAACTATTTCAGAACGGAATTTAGCGATCGCTCAAGTTGTCAGTGAAGTTGCAGCAGAAATTGGACACACACCATCACAGATAGCATTAGCTTGGTTACGCACTCAAAGTGGTGTGATTATTCCGATTATTGGGGCACGTAAATTAACGCAATTTCAAGATAACTTAGCTTCTTTAGATGTCGTACTTTCGCCAGAACATTTGCAACGTTTAAATGACGTAAGTCAAATTGAACTGGGTTTTCCCCATGACTTTTTGCAGAATGATAATATTCGCGATCGCCTTTTCGGTGGCACATTCAATACCATAGAAAACCATCGCATTTAACTAATAGTCATAAACAGTAACACATTCAGCCTTTAATACAATCCATCGTCAGAGAGTTTCGCACCGGCAAACAATTCTGTAGAGTTAAGTTTAAAAGGCATTAACAACGTAGAATCATGAGCGACAACAGCATTACATCACGTTTGTATCCTACCCGCATTGACATTCCCGCCGAAGCGCGAGTGCAAATCGTGGTACTTCTCAACCAAACTTTGGCAGCTACTTCTGATCTGAAAACCCAAGCAAAGCAAGCACACTGGAATGTTAAAGGAACTGACTTTTACCAGTTGCACCTATTATTTGATGAACTTGCTGTGGAATTGGAAGGATACATCGATATGGTAGCTGAACGCGTCACAGCTTTAGGCGGATACGCCTTTGGGACAGCCCGCGCCGCAGCTAGTAATTCAATTTTGCCAGAATATCCCTTAGATATTTTGGATGGTAAAGACCATGTAACAGCCTTGTCAGATCGTTTTGGACTTTATGCTAAACATATCCGGGAAGCGATCGCTAAAACTGATGAATTAGGGGATGCTGATACCGCTGACCTTTACACCGAAATTTCCCGCACTATTGACAAACGACTCTGGTTCTTAGAAGCTCATCTACAAGTAGCAGAAATTAAGGCAGAGAATGGCAAAGCGGGTACTACTAAAACTCAAAAAATCCCTGCTGGTGTAAAATAAGCAATTCTGAGAAAAGTAGTCTTTCTTAAATCTAATAGTATCTTTTTGGTAAGTACGTCACTTTTAAGTGCGTACTTTTCATTTATATGTATATACTTTACTATTGAAATAGTTCAAAACTAGGTCGAGAAATTCAACAATATCTTCGACAAATAATACATCAAGATTAATACTTTAACTTTTTGAAGTTAAAGTATTAATGAAAAAGTATGCTAATTTCATTCTGATTTTTAACTCTTGTACAGACGCGTAGACGCTCGAAGAGCGGCTTCTCGTAAGAGTATAATCGCGTCTCTACTCCTAACTAAATACTCATTAACAACGAGGTAAATCTATGTCTCAAAATACAATTAGCCATCTAATTCATGATAGAAACGCCCGCGGTCACGCTAAAATGGGCTGGCTCGATAGTTATCACACATTTTCCTTCGGTAGTTTTTACGATCCCAACCGCATGGGATTTCGCTCTCTGCGGGTGATCAACGACGATCGCATCGCCCCTGGTGCTGGATTCCCTACCCATGGCCATCGGGACATGGAAATCCTTACCTATGTCTTAGAAGGTGCTGTAGAGCATAAAGACAGCTTGGGTACAGGGTCAGTGATTCGCCCTGGTGATGCACAGATCATGAGTGCTGGTACTGGGATCAGCCACAGCGAATTCAATCCCTCACCAACCGAGCCACTGCACTTGCTACAAATCTGGATTCTTCCCGATGAAGAAGGATTAGCACCAAGATATGAACAAAAAGCTTTTCCTCTAGAAGAAAAGCGTGGCAAACTCCGCTTAATTGCTGCTAAAGATGGGCGCGATGGTGCTGTGACAATTCACCAAGATGTTGATTTATACACATCTGTTTTAGAGGAAGGTGATGTTGTTAATTATCAAGTTAAACCTGGTCGCTATGCTTGGTTACAAATAGCGCAAGGCATAGTTAACTTGAATGGCCAAGAACTCAGAGCAGGCGATGGCGTGCAAATCAACGGCGAAGAACAGCTAGAAATTAGCACCAATATCGGCGGCGAAATCTTGCTTTTCGATTTGGGTTAATATCCCAATTTATCTGCTAAAAGGCTCAATTAGACAAGCCTTTTCTTCAGAATGTAGCATTTTCTTATTCATCAGCCAGAGATTTATATCTCTGGCTAATAGCGTAAGTCTAACTAAGTTAATTGAAAATTTTGTTAATTAAGAATTTCAGTAATGGAATTTTTCGTTTGCAGTTAAGATACCAAAATGAGGTATTACTAAGCTAATCGTCATTTAAATTGCATCATTTTCATGGTAATAAAAGCTGCAAACCCTCTCCCTTGCTCCCTGCTCCCTGCCCCCCTGCGATCTCAATGTGCAAATTAAATGCTTAACAGCTTACTTGTAGTATCACCACTAGACCACTGCGGTAGTTAGAGACGAATGGTTTTTGGGAATTCTAAGAAAAAGAAAAAGTGAAGTTTGTGTTCACAATAGATTCCAACACACTTTGTTCTATTTTCCTCCCCATTAGTTTCTTCTCCAGAGGTGATTGTGGTTACGACATCAACAGAGCAAACACTAAAACTTCCTGTTCAGTTAATTTGGATAATATGGCTAATTTGCTTATTGCCATCGGCGTTAAATGTGTTGGGAGTTAGTTTTGCTTCTAGTCTGTTACCCCGGAATTTAGAGATTGTTTGTAATCCTGCTAGTTTGGGATTTATTGAAGAAGTTATTTACCAAAGATTGCAAGGAAGCTTCGTCCATACAATTTTAGAATGGAGCGCAGTTTGTACTGCCATATTCACTATTATTTTGGCTTTTGCTCACTTTTATATAAAAAGCGATATTATTACACCAATCATTGGTGTAACTTTGTTGTGTGCCGGACTAATAGATGCGTTCCACACCCTAGCTGCCGATAGGTTAATTGAAGCTGTTGCTGATAACAGTAAGCTCATCCCTTTTACTTGGGCACTTTGCCGACTTTGCAATGCCTTAGTGACGATAATTGGTGTCAGCATTTTTCTGTTCAGTAAACCTACAAGGTGGCAAGGCAGTTTAAAGTTTATAGTTGCAGTGACTTTGGGCTTTGGGTTAGTTTGTTACGGCATAATTGCTGTTTGCGCCACTAGTCACACCTTACCACAAACTATCTTTCCCAACTCAATTATTACTCGACCTTGGGATATCATACCCTTGATCCTTTTCTTGGTAGCTGGCATTCTAATTTATCCCCGCTTTTGGCGCAAGTATCCTAGTTTATTCTCTCACGCTCTAATTATTAGTACTATTCCTAATGTCGCTACCCAATTCCACATGGTTTTTGGTTCAACGGCTCTGTTCGATAATCATTTTAATATTGCTCACTTTTTGAAAATTGTTGCCTACTTAGTGCCCTTGGCTGGACTAATTTTGGATTACATCTACGCTCATCGTCAACTGCTAATAGCTCTCAAACAAGCACAACTTTATACCGAAGCTCGTGAGAATGCTCAACTTGCTCAACATACACTCTCACAACTGCAACAAACCCAAGCACAAATTATTCAAACAGCAAAAATGTCCAGCATGGGGCAACTGGTAGCAGGAATAGCACACGAAATTAACAATCCTGTCAATTTCATCTATGGCAACCTTAACCATATAGATGAATATACCCAAAACTTACTGCAATTAGTGATGGCTTATCAGCAGCATTATCCCAATCCACCCCCATCACTTCAACAACAACTTAACTCTATAGAACTCGATTTTATTATACAAGACCTCGGCAATATTCTTCAATCGATGCAAGTTGGTACAAAACGCATCCGGGATATTATTGTATCATTGCGAAATTTCTCCCGCTTGGATGAAGCTTCTTTTAAGGAAGCGGATATTCATTCTGGTATCGATAATACCTTGATAATTTTGCATCACCGCCTTCAGACAAAAGCAGATGCTACTGGAATTAAAGTTATTAAAGAATATGGTCAATTGCCTTTGGTGCAGTGTTATGTTCGAGAACTGAATCAGGTTTTTATGAATATCCTAACGAATGCTATAGATGTTTTAGAAGAGTCGGTCGAAAAAACTAACCGACAACATAAAACACCCAGTATTTGGATTCAAACTCAGCTAACCTCAGACAATCTAGTGTCTATCTCAATTGCCGATAATGGCGGGGGTATTCCCGAAGAAATTCGCTTGAAGTTGTTTGACCCATTTTTTACCACCAAACCTGTGGGCAAAGGGACGGGACTAGGATTATTTATTAGTTATCAAATTGTTGTAGAAAAACACGGTGGCAATATTTGGTATAATTCGACATCAGATGGTGGAACAAAGTTTGTGATTGAGATTCCAATCCAGCCTGGAAAAAATGTAGTTAAAAGTGCTGGTTCCCGTTAAACACTCTGCTGATTTTGGAGAATTTGCGATCGCAGTCTTACCCAGAATAGCAAGCTAATCCTAGTACGTCGCTGCTACTCCGAAAATAAATTTTTATCTGGAAATTAGTTTTCAAGTTAGCTATTTTACAGTTACTGCTTGCACTTTGTCTACACTAAAATTGGACTGAAGTACTCAAAGAGCAACCTGATGTCCAAAAAGCCCGATTCGCAGTTCCAAAATCTCTTTACTTCACCCAAATCAACAAACTGGGACGAAAGATTAGCCCAAATAGCCTATCGCTTTAACCGCGAGTATCAAGGTGAAACCTTTGAACTCCCAACAGAAGTACAAGCGATGCCGATATTCCGTGAGTGGATTGGAGGTAGTTTCTCAGGGAGAATTGCTTCCCCTTTTTGGGAAATTGCTAAACCTCAAAAGAACCAGCACTGTATAGATATTGGCTGTGGTATCAGCTTTTTAATTTATCCTTGGCGGGATTGGCAAGCATTTTTTCATGGTCAAGAAATCAGTAATGTGGCACGGGATACCCTTAATTCCCGTGGGCCGCAGTTAAATTCTAAGCTGTTCAAAGGTGTTGAGTTGGGAGCAGCTCATCAGTTAAACTACTCATCAGAACAGTTTGACCTTGCGATCGCAACAGGATTTAGCTGCTATTTTCCACTCGAATATTGGGATGCTGTACTGGCAGAAGTCAAGCGGGTGTTAAAACCAGGTGGGCATTTTGTGTTTGACGTTCTCAACCCAGAACAGCCTTTAGCAGAAGATTGGGCAGTTCTGGAAACCTATTTGGCGGCTGAGGTGTTTTTAGAGCCTTTGGCTAAGTGGGAAAAAACTATTAAAGCGGCTGGTGGTAAAGTAGTAACGCAGAAATCAGGGGAATTATTCGAGTTGTATAAGGTGCGGTTGTGAACTACCCCAGCCTATAGATGAACGTAGACCCAATTCATCGGGAATAACCTTCCAGGACTCTGTAGTTCTATTGGTCTGACATACTCCCCATTGGCAGAAGTCCTGGTTCCCATGACCCAAATCTTTTTCTTGCAACATATACCTAATCATTGATGTTGGTGGCAATGAATGCCCTTATCCCTATGGTAATTGCAGTTACTAAACCGCTCATTTGTGGAAGTCCTTATATTTCATGCTTGGGCATTGGCATGGGTCATTTACAAAGGACGCATAACCAATGACTAACAACTAGGTAGAAAGCCTTGGTTTATACTTTAGTCAAACTAATCGATAGAAACAAATGCTTTTGTTTGTCAAAATGATAAATGAAAGTGATTAAAGTTTTACACCAAGTTGTAGGGATACCATAAATGGCAGGAATGACGCTTGAGCAGCTAAAAATCTTTCTAGCTGTGGCGCAGCACTTACACTTTACTCGCGCAGCAGAGGAGCTTTATATTACCCAACCTGCCGTTAGTGCAGCAATCCACAACTTAGAGCAAGAATACGGAGTGAAACTATTCCATCGGATTGGTCGCCATATTGAGATTGCTGAGGCTGGTAAATTACTGCAAGTGGAAGCACGGAAAATTCTCGATCAAGTTTCCTTGACTGAAAGGGGATTGCGGGAATTGAACAATCTACAACGGGGTGAATTGAAATTAGGGTCAAGTCTGACAATTGCTAACTACTGGCTACCAAGCAAAATTAGTAAGTTTAAGAGCCAATATCCTGGTATCCAGATTAACTGTAGCCTTGCCAATACAGAAGAGATTTGTGTTGGAACGGCGACAGGACAGTTTGATTTGGGTTTGGTGGAAGGAGATGTAAAGCCAGCGCTTCAGAATACTCTAGAGTCCGAAATAGTGGGGAGCGATCGCTTGCAAATTGTGGTAGGTCAAAAACACCCTTGGTTTGAATGGGGAGAAATTGACTTAACCCAATTAACTCAAACCCTTTGGGTGATGCGAGAACCAGGTTCTGGAACCCAGCAAAGGTTTGAGGAAGCCCTACAAAATTGGGGAATCAATCTCAGTGAATTGGATGTAATTTTAGTGTTCAACAGTGGAGAGATGACAAAAGCAGCGATCGAAGATGGTGTCGGTGCTATTGGAATTTCTGAGTTGATGGTAAAAAAAGAAATACAGTTGGGAACTCTGCGGGCAATTCGAGTGATTGATAACAGAGAGGGTAACGGTGCGATGCCTACGGCGGGCTACGCCTATGCAGAAATAGTTCGACCTTTTTTCAAACTCAAACATCGTCAGCGTTTTCAAACTGCTCTTTCCAAAGTCTTTGAACAAATGTTGATATCATCTATGTAAAATAGCTGACATCAATATATATCAAAATCAGTTATTTAAAGCAATACCTTGTCCTTTAGGACACGCTACGCGAACGCCAATTTAACCAGAAATCGTCAAGGAGTAAGTGGTACAGAATTCAGCATGAATTCTGTACCACTTACGGTTGAATCGAAAAACGCTGTAATATAAAATCCGCTTGCAGGGAAATTACTCAGTCTCTAATCCCCTTCACACCTTTCGCATATTTTGACTGATGGGGTCAAAACCTCTAGAAAACCGCGTGCTTTCATCGTAGTAAGCGCCAGTCAGATTCGCTCCATACAACTTGGCATAGTTGAGTTTTGCTCCCCGGAGATTTGCTTCATTCAGTTTGACACCGCTCAAATTAGCTCTGGTCAAGTTCGCTTTGGCTAAATTCGCTCTACTCAAATCTGCTCCCCAGAGTTTAGCTTTAGCTAGGTTCGCTCCACTCAAGTCAGATCCCCATAAATTGATTCCAGGCAAATAGGCACCAATCAGCTTGTCCCTACTCAAGTTGACGGCTGGAAAATATCTTTCTCCTGCGGCAAAACGCCGTTTTAATTCCTCAGCATTCATGCGTCGCGTTCACCTTCTTTAGCAATACAGAAGTTATTTGTTCCCATTCCTGGCTTAGTTCTCCTGAAAATTCTGGCTGACCACTGCGACGATACCAGAAATGGGCATTGTTCAAATCGCCTTCTTTGCGGTGCAGGTAAGCATGAACCCAGGCACTATCAGCATCGCTGGCATTTTGAACTATTTCATGAGCTTTGCTCCAATCATCTTTCTTGTCATACCACATTGCTTGCAGACCTTTTGGCAGTGTCTGAGGACATGGGCGCTGTTTTTCGATTAATCGCAAGAATTCCTCTGTATTCACGATCGCCACCCAACAAGAATCAAACTTCTATCTTTAAGATACTCCTCAGTTTAAGGTTAAGGGGAGAATGAGAGGGACAAGGGGACAAGAAAGAATTATTGAACAAGATTTCTTTGTTGTCTTTCTTGTCTCTTCCCAATGCCTTTTACATCTACTTGACTGGAATAATTTCAAACTCGAAAGTACTGATTAAACGGTCATCAATATAGACCTCTATTTCATGCTTACCAAGCGGATCGCCAGGAGTGATCGTCCAAAAATTCTCAATCACACCCTCTGGAGCCGATTGTGTGCGCCGCGTCACAGATGTCATCCCATCTGCTGACATAGAGAAGTCTTCACCCTTATCTGTACCCCAAGTTTCTGGAGGTTTTGGTAAACGCAAGACTTCGCGCCATTTCACTTCACCTTGGTAGTCTTTGAGTTTAATCCGCCATCCGTAGGTGTTTCCTTGCTGAAGTGGCACTCTTTTTGTCTGGAAAATGGTAACGTTACCTTGAGAATCAACTCTCTTCAGCCCAAACTCGATGTTACTAACAGTAATCTGTTTTTTCTTCGTTGGCGCAGGAGATGCAGGAGATAATATAGCATTTTCTGCCAAAACAGAAGTAGCGTTGATTGGCTCAGAACCTATGACCCCAGATATTAGCCAAGAAAAAGCTAGCACAGCAGTAGTAGCCCAAATTCTCATTAGTATAATTTTCCTGTCAGACTTTTGGTACTTATTCAAGTAATCTGACATGTTTTCCGGGCCAAGGTTACCGATGTTCCCTCTTCCCAAATTGGCGGCTTTGGACTCGGACTTGCGTAGGCTAGCAAAAACCGCAGGCATCGCTCCACAAATTGTATAAGGTTATGGGGGATGAATCACCGTAAAAAGTCTACTTGGGTCTTGGCTCAACCTTTCAAATTCAGCTTCCCCTCAAACTTTGACCCATCTTGATGAGATAAAAGTTTCTCACTAGTGTGATAACTTCTTCGCCATTTTTCGAGATGGTCTATAGATATTGATTTAGATGTGACATTCACACCATTTCCTCGCCAAGCAACTTCTGGATCTGTTGTGAAAACCCCGCACTCTAATTGATCTAGCCTCATATTCCAATATTCACTAAATCGACCTTTTAAAGTAATAACTTGCTCAAATACTTTGTTTCTGTGTTTATTTCTTCTTTTTCTTTCTGTAGCTCCCGTTGCTTCTGTATCAATAAACTTAGTTTCAATTAAATACAGACTACCTTTAAAAGTCAGGTAGACAAAATCACACTTACCTAAATCTGTATAATCTGAAATTGGAGATTTTTCAAATAACAGCAATTCAGCACACGACGGAAACAAGTCTTTAATATTCAGAAATAAATAAGCTTGCAATAGAAGTTCCTTATCATAAGGAAACAAAATTACTCCTTCAAAAAATTTTTGAATGTCCTCGTGAGTTTGGGGTTGAATTTTTTTACAATATGAAACAAATTTCTGTAGCTCGTTTACGCTCATCAAGTTCTAACTCCTTCCCCCGGTCGCAGCCTTAAGGCTATTAGCATAAAAAGATACCATTACCTTGAGGAAATTATCATCCGCATAAGTAACTAAAAAAACGTTTAAAATCCTCAATACTTAAGGCGATTTACTGTTGACAGTTCAGCAGAATTAATTTTTAAGCTGCTTTTCAGTATTAATGGACTTTTCACTTCTGGTATCAGCTACCAGTCAGCAATTTTATATGAGCAGGAAAACTGGCATTTTGCAAAGCTTGAACGGTTATTCTAGAATCTTGTACGCAAAATTGCCAACCCAAGCGAACAAGTTTACGAGAATTTTCAGTTTGTATAATTCCGATCACTGGCATTTTTGCCTTTTCTTTGTCTCCTGATTGTTCTTGCAAAATTGTTTTCAAGCGATGCAGTTCTTCGATATTACCTGCTTGCTGCGGATTTAACTCCACCATTACCATTTGTACTGTTTCCACTGGTTCTGCATCTTCAAGAATAAATTGAGTTTGCTCGTCGCGTCGATCTACTTTTCCCCAAATAATCAATCTGGTGTCAACTTGGAGTAGGGAACTAATGCGTTCATAGGTTTTGGGAAAGACTACAGCTTCTGATTGTGTAGTTAGGTCTTCTATTTGCAAAATTGCCATCTGGTCACCTTTTTTAGTAACCACTTTTTTGACATTATTCAACATGACAACTGCACAAAGCCTTGTTTCTTCCCTTTGCTCTGCCAGTTGCGAAAGGTTAATCGGGGTCAAAAGCGGTACTATTTGCCGTAAGGATTTCAGTGGATGATCTGATACATAAAAGCCTAATAATTCTTTCTCCATCTGCAACTTTTTCTGTGGGGGCAAATCCATCACAGGTTTAGATTTAGGAGCAGTTTCAAAGGCATTATTTGCTCTTTTATTCTGAGTAGAAGAAAATCCGTCGCCTAATAAATCCAAGAGATTCCCTTGACCACTAGCTCTATCTTTAGCGCGAGATTGTGCCCAATCATACACTAATTCTAAGTCGTTAATTAACTGTTGACGGTTGGGTTCAATTTTGTCAAAGGCTCCACAGTAAATAAGCGATTCCAGAGTCCGGCGGTTAACAGCACGTAAATCCACGCGATCGCAAAAATCAGCGAGTGATTTAAACTCTCCTGTCTCATTTCTCGCCTCCAAAATACAGGCGATCGCATTCTGTCCCACATTACGCACTGCCGAAAATCCAAAAAGAATCTTTCCCGCTGTCGGCGTAAAATCAACACCAGAACGATTGATATCTGGTGGATCTATGGAAATACCCATATTTGTACAGTTAGTAATATATCTCTGTACTTTATCGGTATCTCCACTGTTAGCCGTTAACAGCGCTGCCATATATTCCAATGGGTAATTAGCTTTTAAATATGCTGTTTGATAAGTTACATAACCATAGGCAGTTGAATGGGATTTATTGAAGCAATTGGCAGCTATTAAGCCATTGTTGATCGCAAAATTGTGGTCACGCTCAACGCCAATGTCATAGACATTTTGTTTACCTAAAGATTTACGTGTGGCTATTTTTATCATCCTACCCTACCCCCGAAAAAATTTTTGCAAAATTAATTAATTGATAAAATGATGAAAATTGTAGATATAGTAATACCTAATAATACAAAATTATATCACTAGAAAACACTGCTATCCTCCTACACAAAAGTAACGAAAGTATATCAAAAGCTTGGTAAACTAATAGATAGACAGTTAATAGCCTTATAATTGCTGTTTTCAAAGCTGATTCAACATATTCCAATACATATTAATCTGTTTATTGAATAGCACTGAGTGCCAAGTTTCTCGGCTTAGAGGAGAATCCCATAACTAAAGTTAGGGAATTGAATAAGCAACTTGGTTATTATATTCCACGACTAAAGTCACTTCTTCCAGACCAAATTACCGAGCAATTAGTACTATGTGCAACCTTAAGACTCAGCACTGATAACTCATTGCTTTAGACTGTTTCGGTCAGATGTCTGGAAAGTGGGGAAGAAAAGTTTTCCTTTTTACCCTGCCTCTCTGCCTCTTTCCAATGCCCAATGCGTCAGTTACTATCGTTGAAAAGCAACTCAGTATAAGAGGGTGTGAGTAGGTGAAAGTGGCGTTGATCGTAATTTTAGCAGTGGTTGTGGGATTGTTTGTGGTAGCTGAGATCGGACTGCGATCGCTCTTTGGCTTTGGTAATCCCCTAATTTACATTGGTGATGAGCAGATTGGTTATTTATTGGCTCCTAACCAACGTACCCGTCGTTTTGGTAATCGCATTCAAATTAATGAGTATTCTATGCGAGGTAGTCCGATCAAAAAGACGCTTGTACCTTCTGGGCTGCGAGTTTTACTGTTAGGGGATTCTATTGCTAATGGTGGCTGGTGGACAGATCAGACTAATACAATATCCACAATGATGATGCATTCTCTAGCATCATCCACTAATAGTAATTATCAAGAAGTAGAAGTGCTGAATGCTTCAGCTAACTCTTGGGGGCCAAGAAACGAGTTAGCTTATTTACAAAAGTTTAGCAATTTCAACGCGCAAGCAGTAGTGTTATTAATTAATACCGATGATTTGTTTGCTACCCCTCCCACCTCTTTACCAGTAGGACGCGATCGCAACTATCCTGATAGTAAACCTCCCCTAGCATTGGTGGAAGTGTGGCAACGTTATATCGTCAAGCAAAAGCCAATTGCCGAAATGAAAGCAGTGCAAAATGAAGCAGGCGATCGCGTGGGGTTTAATCTGGAGGCGATCGGTAAAATTCAAGCCCTAACTCGCAAAAGCAACAGCCAATTTCTACTAGTCATGACTCCCTTATTACGAGAAATTGGTGAACCAGGCCCCCGCGATTACGAAATTACAGCACGTCACCGCTTGAACGATTTTACCAGAGCAAAGCAAATCAACTATATAGACTTTTTACCGATATTCAATTCAACTACCAACCCACAAGGTTTGTATCACGACCACATTCATCTCAACTTACAAGGTAATAAAGTTGTCAGTGAAGTTATGGTGCGATCGCTTTTAGAAATATTAAGGGAGGTACCACTTCCTCAGAGCTACTAAAGTCGTCAATTCTAACCCAAAAAAAGGTTCTTAGTAAGCGATTTTTTGCTCAACTTCAAGGATCAGAGCCACTAAACTTTCTCTCAAGGCGAGAAGACCACACTAAACTTACTACGAACTTTCACAACCCCGCAAAATTAATGGGACAGACCACTAATTCTTAATTATTCTTAACTGAACAGTGTAGGTTTATGCCTCAAGCGATTGAATGATACTCAGTAGCTGCTCAGGCGTATATAATTTAATTATGTAGGCGTCAGCACCCTGCTTCTTTGCCTACAAGCGGTGAATTGCCTGATGTTTACTACTACAAATTACAACAGTTACTTTTTCATTAATCAGATTTGTTTTGATGAAGCGATACAATTCAAATCCACTCATTCCCAACATCACTACATCAGTAACAATAGCATCCGACTTTTCTTCTAATATTATTTCTAAATCTTCTTTCGCACTAGTCACCTTAATGACATTAATGACTCACCAATTTAAATTCCCTCAGACAATTTTAAATAACTAGAATGGTAACCAGCCAGGTAATACTGAACCTAAAATATCCAACAAATATATTGGGTTTCGTGGAGCTATTTTCTATATTACGGAATTAAACAATATGTTGAAAGATGACTTTTAGTAAATCTCCTTGTGTAAAAGGTTTAGTTAAATAGCCTGAAGCTCTGACCATTTTAGCTTTAGCCCTATCTAAAAATCCTACTTTTTCTGACACCATAATCACAGGTGTATTTTTAAAATGTGAGTGTTTACGCAGCAAAGAGCAAAGTTCATACCCGTCTAAATTAGGCATCGAAATATCCAACAAAATTATGTCGGGTTTTGTGCAGACAATCTGCATTAAAGCTTTTAAAGAATCGGTGACTCCGACAACAGAAAAGGTTTGATCATCTAAATAACTTTTAATAGTATTCAATACCGTAGGACTGTCATCAATACAAAAGATTGTGTAGATTTTTTTGTTAACAGGCGGTTGGATGATTCGCTGACCCCTATCCCTATGTTCATTAGTATTATAGGCTGGTGGTTTATAGCTGTTTGTTCTAGACGATTTAGATGTAGTTTTGGTTTGAGCTTGCGGCTGATTTATTTGGAACAATTGTGAGGGGTGCGATTGGGAAGTTGGCGATGTCTGACGAGAGGCTTCTCTTTCAGAGACGCGAACGCCAACGCTTCGGGGCGTTTGACATCGTTCAACTAGTAAGCGGAGATTTAAATGACAAAACTTTGGCATGTCATCCAGAAAGCTTTCAGGAATAAATTCATAACTCCCCTCTTCTAAGTTAAGAAATGACTCCAGAACTTCTAGCGCCAATTGCTCTATCAGTATCGCCGCTTGAGAGGGACTGATATATTTCTGATTGACTAACCAGCAAATAGCCAAATAATCTGGGTTCGGTATTGCTTGATTTTCAATACCAGTCTCAAATATCGCCCGCAACTGTTCGTGAATTCCGCGAGGGAGAGTAGAAATTTGCTGACTCAAGCGTTGCAAATTCCTGTAAAGTGGCTCAAACATTTTCTCTGAGTAGCAGGCATAAATTAGTTTACCCTCGTCCATATATATTGACCAAGAGCCTGACGTGCTAAACACTTGCAAACAACCAGTAACCGACTTACCAGTGATTTTTTTTAACAGAGATAAAGGCTGGAGCTTTTGGAAAAATCTGTATCTACTAATCGGAAGTGTCTTCATTGGGATAGCTCTGGAATAAAATCAACATTTGCAGGCAAAATTAGTGAATTACCTTTTCGGAATTCACCGCGACATTGTTGGGAGCACTGTCAAATAAATATAGCGGTCACATTTAAGTTAGTACAGAGATTCCACACCCCCCAACTCTTAATTCACCAATCTCTGTTAAGCTATAAAGCACGAATTACAACTAAACCAATCCATATTATTGCCCAATAGCAAAATGGCCCGACTGGTTGCCAGGATATAGTATTTCAAAAATTAGATTGGTTTTCTGTATCTTTCGCTAATCTAGCCAATCTAACAGTAACTCAAGTGCAACACACAGACCATTGGCTCTCGCCCATCAGTCACAAAAGCATCATTGGTATCCGTATTTAGCAGCCTAAAATTGTAGATACTTTAGTTCTCTTGCAAAAGTTATTTTGCCTCTGATGCTAAAATCTGGAGCGACCAAAATCTACTGTAACGTAGACCTAAATAATTCTCCATCAAGGCTTTTAGCCATTCAGTTTGCGCTGACAAACTATGTTTTTGTAGGCGTAACGAAAGTCGCCGGGTACTTTTGCTAGAAGTTTATTCTTGAGGGGAACTTCTTCAAGAGAAAAAGTATTATTAAAAACTAAGTATTCTAAAAGTTTTAGGTATACTTAGATTTGTGATTGTAGAGCAACTCTTAGTGTTGGGATTGGGCAAAATTATCACTTGCACAACAAGAATGGTAACCTCCGACCAAGGATGAGTTAGCTGGCTGGTAATTGCCGCCATGATGGTGTGTGGTGAGATGCACAGGCAACCAAATCAGCAGAAGGGAGTCTCTTCATAAATACTGAACTGGAAATGGGTTCCAATATTGTGTGGGGCTAATTAGTCACCCGGCACAATTTGGAGTTACAAATTCAAGAACTTGCAGCGAAATTCTTGATTGGTAGTATATACCTGCAAAATAGCTCTTTTCAGCTAGATGGTAGATAACAAGTAAGTAACCACTAAAATTCAGATTACTATAATTTTCAAAAAAAGTTAGCAAAAATATATAAACTTCATGATAAATCAGTAAAGGAAACATGAAAACTAATTAATATTATCTTTCAGTATTTATTTGATCGAATATCCGGAAAGGCTGAAAATGTACCGTAAAAGATAATTGTGTCTGTTAATTGAATTACACTTATAAATGAGTGAATCATTTTATGGGAGCAATTTGCTTTAAAAATCTTAAATTTTTAAAGTTACAAATAATACAAAATTGTCCCCAATCGCATTCATTAACGCATTAAGTTATATTTAGCAAAAAGACGCAAAGAAATTATTTGCGTCTTTGGCGTGAGATTTAGAAGTGGACATTCTCACCGTTATACCTCGCCATGTACTTAAACTTGCTCCCGCCAGCACCAGCTTAAAAGTGTACCGCCAGCTACCAGCTTAACTACTTCCAATACCCAATAACTACCGTGTAGTAAGTTCATTGTCGATGGAATAGCAGTAGCAGCTTCAAATAGGTTGAGTTGAACACCTATCGCGCACATCTGCGGGGTTAAAAAATAGGTGTCAAGCATAGCTATAGTTAGCAGCAACACAGATAAAACAATGCTGCCAATACGCCAATGATATCGGGTTTTGCTCAAAGCTAGTGCCCCAGTCAGGACTACAGCAGCAGATAATAATTCCATCCGATTGAAGTTCCAAAAAATCGTATAGCCTGCTGTCGTGAAACCAGCTTGGCTCATCATGCCAGAAAGATAAAGACTAGGCATAATTACCCAGTCTAAAACTAGACTAGCACTGAGCCAAAACCCCAAAGTCAATATGATAGCGGTTTGCCAAATTGGTCGTTTGAATTCAAGGCTAGAAATAGCAGTCATAAAATAATTGCGTGTGTTGTATATTTCTTAGTTTCTAACTTCACCAGCAGTTTGACAACAAATATCAACTAACCTTTACAAAGCGATTCCCTCTTAAATACTTAATCCAATCTCAATATTTTTTAAATTTAGTTGAGAAATATGAAGATATTTTAAAAAGTAATTTAAATAGATTTTGCCTGTTAGAAATACTCAATTTTTTTATATCGCAAGTCCCTGGTCAAACAATATCGGGTGTTAAAGCTGACACTTCAGTAATTGCGATAATCACACCAAATAGATATTTCCCAAGTAAATCAGAAGATTTGAGTGAATACCAATTACTAGTAAAAGATAATATGGAGTGGCGCTCAGTTGAGTAGCAGTAACAACTGAAATCTGATCCTCCAACCCCGTTCAAAAGGCAGGTAAAATTTAACTTATCCCACGGCTTGAAGCCTTGGGATTTTGAGTCATTATTCATTGGCACTAATGACTAATGACTAATGACTAAATCGGTGGGCGGCTATCCCGGACACCTCTTGCAGTATGGGATTCCCACCAATTTTTGTTGAATTCCCCTCATGATGCCCTGTGCAGAGATGGACTGTTTTATACAGATAAACATGACTTTCGAGCACTCCGGCAACAGTCTGAATCAATGCAGATATTCTTTTTATATGTCTAGAGAGCTATTTCAGCCCTGGATAACGGAACTTAAATTTGATTCAGCTTATCTAGTTTGTTATGCAGACTGAGATGGCAAAGTTCATTAAAACCTCAATAAGATCAAGACACAAAGAACTTGAATATTTTTTGATTATATGAAATAATCTTAACTTGTTGATTTAATTTCATTAACCTTCGCTTAATTTTAGACCCTTACAAATCAAGGATTTCACATTTGACAAGCTAATCAAGCGAACATTTAAGTAAAAAATAATACTTTTGCCTGCCTAAAGATTACTGAAGTATATTTGGTGAATATCTGGGCTGATGGGTAAACTTATTCCTATCAGTCAAGCACCGCATATGTGCATAAAGAGTAATCTTACGCGGGCAGGAAAATCATACTTTCACAGCAGATATTCAAGTTTAAAACAAGAATACTTAAATATCTGAAAATATCTGCGGTAAGTGGGCTAGATAATCAAGGTGGAAACTCATGACAAACTTAGTTTTTCAAAAATCAAACTATTTTCATCAATTGAAAGTTTTTTTATTAACATTTTTGGCAACAATTATTCCATTTTCTTTACTGGTAATAGGTTTCAAATTAAAAACTAAACTACCTGCCGACTATTTGACGAGAGATCCATCTGCCATAATGAGTGTGCCTTTCTACTTGGGGTTTTTCTCAAATATTGGTATATTGTTTTGGTGTTCTTGTGCAAGCATATGTCTCTTTAGTTATGCACTACTCAGAAAAGATATCAGAGCTAAAGAATATTCCTCATTCTTTTTGTTTTCTGGACTATTGACATCTTTGTTACTGATAGATGACTTTTTCTTAATTCATGAAAGTGTATTTCCTGATTATTTACATATTAACGAAAGTATCGTTTACGCAAGCTACATTGCACTTGGGTTACTGTTTTTTATAAAGTTTAAAACTATTCTGAAAAAAACTGAATTGATGATTTTGTTATTTTCTCTAATATTCTTTGGATTATCAATTATTTGCGATAAAATATTTCCTAGTATACCTATTGCCGTAGAAGATACATTTAAACTAGTAGGAATTACTACTTGGTTTACATATTTCACAAGGATATGCCTAAAACGGGTAAACAAGCTTCTAAGTTTGTCAGTTTTGGATAAACAGTCTTTGTCACGCTGAATATTAGACATTTAAAGAAGAAAAATGTCCAGATTAATTCATTGAAAATTCATAATTATGTAACATAAAGGGGATTTAAACCCACCTCAAACAAGACTGCTTGTTAGTTGTGGGAGAATTAAACCCTTTTTAATTAATAATTAAGAATTAGCTTGAATTTAATTACTGGACGTTTATTTTTCTTGAAATGTCCATACTCCTTCATCCCAATCTGAATCTGTTGGGGGTGATTGTAACCAATGCTGACAACGTAGGAGATGCAACATAGCAGCTTTGTCTTGGTTGTCTGCTGCCAAAACTTTGGCAAACTCAGCTCTAGCAAAGGAAAACTGACGATTGAGGTAATACTCGCGCCCTTTGTGATAGTGCTCAATCACTTGCAATTTTTCGCTTTCAATAGGATTGGAACGCAAACCCAGTAATTCATATATCGCTACTGGCTCATTTCTGCCTTTGACACGAATGTAATCTAGCTCCCTAGCCCAAATATAATCTTGGCATGGTTTAAAAGTGTTATGGCTAATAATAATATCGCAACCATACTGTTTACTGACACTTTCTAATCGAGAGCCAAGATTAACACCATCGCCAATAGCGGTAAATTCCATCCGCTTACTAGAACCAATATTCCCACTAATTACGGTATCAGAGTTGATGCCAATGCCGATTTTAATTCTGGGTTTATCATCGACATAGCGACGTTGATTAAATTCGTGCAGACGAACGCGCATTTCTAAAGATGTTTGCACTGCCATCCAAGCGTGTTCTTCCAAAGGTAGAGGAGAACCAAACACAGCCATGATGGCATCGCCGATGTATTTGTCAAGGGTGCCTTTATGTTTAAAGACTGCCTCCACCATTGATTCAAAATATTCATTGAGCATACTCACCACTTCTTCTGCTTCCAAGTTTTCTGTCAAAGTGGTGTAGCCACGAATATCGGAAAATAAAATCGAAACTTCTTTGCGATCGCCTCCTAGTTTAGCATCATCCAATTTCAGCAATTCTTCGGCTAATTCCTGGGTCATGTAACGGTACATCGTACTCTTAAGCCGCTTTTCATCACTGATATCTTCCATCACCACCAGCGCCCCACGAACTTGCTCTTGGTCACTAGCATCAGCAATTGTGTTGATGGATAAATTAATACTGTGCTGTTCTGTACCAGTAGTTAGGAGCGTGCGATCTGGGTAATATTGCTGGCGGCCTTTTAAGTCGGCTGCATGTAAAGCATCCTGATACCACTTACTAAAGTCGCCTTCTTTGATGCCGATCGCATCAGTAACTAATTTACCTTCTAAACGGTCTTCTGGCTCCAGTCCTAGCAAACGCTTGGCACTTTCATTAGCGGCGATAATTAACCCGGCTTTATCAGTGGAAACCACTCCATTGGAAAGACTACGCAGAATGTCCCGTTGCATTTGTTCTTGTTGCTTGACTGTGGCAAACAACTGAGCATTTTGCAGCGCAACTCCCGCTTGAATATTAAAAGCTTCCATGAACTCTTCATCGTTGCGGTCAAAGCTAGCTTGGAAGCAGTCGGGAGCTTTGGGCCAATCAGCTGGATTATAAGGTGGAAAATCCCCGGATTTCTTTTTATTTACGAGTTGGGTAACGCCAATCAGTTGTTGCTCGGCGTTAAACACTGGCATACAAAGCAAGCTACAGGTGCGATACCCATTTTGCTGGTCTAATCGTTGGGCTGTCTCTGAGTCAGGATCGTAGTACAAGTCAAAGGCAATATTCAGTTTCTTGCCAGAAACCGCTACTATACCAGCAAAACCTTTACCTACTGGGACTCGCAACTCCTTGGTTGAACCATCATCCTGGGTGATTTTCGTCCATAATTCATGGCGATCGCGGTCTATTAACCATAGTGTACTGCGATCGGCATTCATCAGTTCCTTGGCTTCATCCATCACCCGCTTGAGGGTGTCTTCTAAGTCGAGACTGCTTTGAGAGAGGGACTTGATCGCCTTCATCAGCGCCGCCACTGCTCTTTGTTTTTGGGTGGCTACATAAAAAGAGCGCGAGGATTCTAAAATTAGGCGAATCGAAGGGGCAAATTCTTGAAATAATTGTTCGTCAGCACAGATAAAACCTTTGGTATCAATGCGCTCTGCAAGTGGAGCATCGTGATTATGACCAGATTTTAATTTATTCAGTAATTGTACTACTGCAACTAATTGCCCATGTTCATTTAACAACGGCAAAGCCAGCATAGTGTAGGTGCGATAGCCAGTTCTTTTTTCTTGTTCTTGGGCAAAATGCGATCGCGGGTCACTATAAAAATCAAAGGGAATATTAATAACTTGCTTGAAGGTGGCAACTTCCCCAGCAATGCCTTTATCGGCGGGGATGCGAATTTCTAAAGAGCGATCGCCCTCACCCTCAGCCAGAATTGACCAGAGTTCTTGTTTTTCTTCATCCAATAAAAATATTGTCGTCCGGTCTGCCCCCAACAATTCCCCGGTTTTTAAGGTAATCGAATGCAACATTTCTTGCAGAAGAGTTTCAAATCCCTGAGAATCCAGCATTGATAGGGTTTGATGGACAATCTGTAATTTTTGCTCGACATCCTTAACGACCTGTTTAAAAGTATCTTGAGTCAGGGGAGCAAGAAACGTAGAAAAAGTTCCTTGTCTTGTGGCAAGAGCACCCACAGGAGCAGAATTTGCTTGTAATTCGCGGTTTTCTTGGTTGTGAACACCAATAATCAAATCGGCGGTCTCCCCACAACTTCCTTGATACACTGACATAACCGGTATTTTATATAGCAGGATGAGATTTTAGATTTAACAATGAAATTAAATTTATGTAAGTAGTGCTAAAAGCAACATATTTATCCATAGTTTAATCGCTTGTTTAGCTAGCGTCATCCTGTGGAGGAAGGTGGAAGTCAATTACCTATGACCAAAGTGCAAATACAGTCATACTCCGAACGCTCGCGGACTCGCTACCGCTGCGCTATCTTTTTAAGCTCATCGCACCCTTCAAAGGAGATGTCACGTTGGCTGATGACGGTTGATGGTTGACAGTCAACAGTTAACGGCGGCAGGGCGGCTATCCCAGACACCCCAAAAAGCAAGTGGGCTTACCGCCGCCTTGGTAATAAGTCTAATAACACGATCGCCTTTATCAATTCCTCTGGATCTACAGGCTTGGAAATATGCTGTTGAAATCCGACAGCGATCGCTTGCTGATAATCCATCTCGCCAGCATAGGCAGTTAAGGCGATCGCTGGAATTGTCCCGCCTTGCTCTGGTTCCAAACTCCTCACGTGTCGCATCAACATGTAACCATCCATTTCTGGCATCCCGATATCGCTGATGATCAAATTTGGCTGGGATTGACTCAGTGCAGTTAAAGCTTCGATGGCTGAGGCTACAGCGGTTACAGTTGCGCCATATTGCTCCAACATGAAAGGCAAAAACTTTCGCATATCTGCGTCATCATCCACCACGAGAATCTCTAAGCTAGTCAAGGGTAAAGACTGTGCCAGAAGTGAGGAGTTATCTTTTGCATCCTTGATTCTTTGGCTTTCATCCTGTAAGCATGGAAGTTTGACAGTGAAAGTTGCTCCTTGATCTTCCCCCAGGCTTTCTGCTTGAACAGCCCCCCCGTGAAGTTCTACAAGATGCCGGACGATCGCTAATCCTAAACCTAAGCCGCCAAATTTTCGAGTTGTGGCACCATCTGCTTGACGGAAATAATCAAAGACATAAGGTAAGAATTCAGGTGCAATCCCTTTTCCTGTATCAGTGACGCAAATTTGTACCTGTGAGCCAACTTGCTCTAATTTAATCTTTACCTCTCCCCCAGCAGGAGTAAACTTAATGGCATTAGAAAGGATATTCCAAATGATTTGTTGTAATCGATTGGCATCACCTAAAACTAGCCCGACACCAGATTCAAGAATTGTCTGAATCTGGATAGACTTAGCCTCCGCCGATAAACGCACTGTCTCCATTGCAGATCGAATAGTTAATGCTAAATCAACAGAGCCGAAGTTGAGGTTCAGTTTACCCTGAAGGATGCGGGAGACATCAAGCAAATCTTCAATCAATTGGGTTTGTAACTTGGCGTTGCGCTCAATGGTTTCGAGGGCGCGATCGCTTGTTGCTTGATCAAGCTTGCGGGTTCGCATCAGTTTTGTCCAACCCAGAATTGGGTTAAGCGGTGTTCTCAGTTCATGGGACAGTACGGCTAGAAATTCATCTTTGATGCGGTTTGCTGATTCAGCAGCGCTTCGTGCCATTTGTTCGGCTTCGTAGAGATGGGCGCGAGCGATCGCTTGGGCGCATTGTTGAGCAAGAGCCAAAATAAACGCTTGATCTTCTCCACTCAGTTGTTGAGGCTGGGCAAATCCCAAAGTTATACCTCCAACTGCCGAACCTTCTACCATCAATGGAATAGAAATCCAGGCTTCAAAGTCATATTGGGCGTACATTTGGGCCAAATGTGGGTAACGAGCTACTCGATTTTCTGTTGGTTCAGCCCAAACAGGTTGCCCAGTCCGCACAGCTTCTGCTAAAGGAGAGGGTGAATCGATGGCAAAATGCCGCCAAGCGTCCACCAAATTCTGGTTATAGCCAACTGCACGTACAATTTCCAGTTCAGTTTTACTTTCATTCACCAAGGCGACGAGGGCAGAATTGGCTCCCAAGGCAGCCATGCTCTGTTCTACAATGACTTCAGATACTTGGGCCGGTGTCAGCAATTCTGAAAGAGCAGCAGTGATGGATTGGAGACGGGCAATGCGCTCTAATGCTTGTTCTGCTATTCTTTGTGCTTGCTGCGCTTCTTGGTAAAGGCGGGCATTATCGATGGCGATCGCAGCTCGATGGGCAACATCTTCCGCTAATGACAAGTCAGCCGTGCTGTAACGACGTTCTGATTCAGCAGTAATAAACGAAATGGCACCAAAAATCCGTTCGCGTGCCATTAAGGGCAAGATCATACAGGATTTTAAACCAAGTTCACGCACAATCCTGAGATGTTCTGCGTCTAAGATGCCTTGTACTAAAGCTGCATCTGGAATTTCAGTTACCATTTCAGCAATTCCTGTACGCAGCACTTTAGGCACACCTTGAGGTTCATCAAACTTTCTAGGATAACGCTGATGAAGTTCCCAACCGAGTTTAACTTTCTCTGGATCTCGGTGGGCAACTGCTACCCGATTAATTGATTGGTTATCTTGCAGCAGATCAACGCTGCACCAATCGGCGAAGTAAGGCACAACTAGGTTAGCCACAGTTGCTAGCGTGCTTTCGTAATCTAGAGAAGAGGCTAGTGTTGCGCTGACTTGAGCTAAAAACGCTGCTCGTTGCTGATCGGCTTCTGCTTCCAGACGGGCGGTTTGCTCTTGAATCAGTTGGATACGTTCGACTTCAGATTGTTTGCGATCTGTAATATCAAGCACAACACCACTCATGTGTGTAGCTTTACCTGCTTCGTTAAAAAAGGCTTTTCCTCGACAAGCTGCATAGTGGATACTGCCGTCATCTAGAATAATTCGATATTCTAAGTCATGCTCCACGCCTTCGTTAATCGCTCGACTCAACGATTGAGCTAGCAATCCTCGATCATCTGAATGTAGACGAGCTAAAATTGCTTCGGATGTGCCAGCAAAAGTTTCAGGTGTTAACCCAAATAGTTGATAAATTTGCTCATCCCAGTCAAAGCGATCGTTGGCAATATCCCAACTCCAAACACCGATTTGAGCAGATTTTAACGCCAGGTTAAGTTGTGCTTGGCTGTCTTCTAGACCTTGATAAAGACGAGCATTTTCTAGGGAAATGGCAATTTGAACTATCAAGATTTCCAGTACGGAAAGTTTTTCCTGTGTAAAGGCGCTGGAGATAAGATTGTTTTCTAAATATAAAATACCCAGTAATTTCGATTGACGGGCGATCGGCAAACAAAGTACAGATTTAGGTTGCTTTTGAATTACATACTCGTCTTTTGAAAACAGATTTTGCTTAGTGGCATTCTGCAAAATCACTGTTTCTTGAGTTCGCTGAACATAATTCAGGATTGATTGAGGAATAAATTGTGAAATTTCGCCCTCTAATACAGGCCGAGAAACATTGAGCTTTTCTGCTTGGGGATTAACCTTAGCTTCTACTTCGATTACCAGATTTTGCTCGTGTTCAAGCAATAAATAACCGATTTCTGCTCCCGCTTGCTCAATGACAATTTGCATTAATGTCTTTAACAACCGCGAAAGAACAATCTCACTAGATATGGTTTGAGAGGCTTTAACTACTGATAAAAAGTCTAAATGCTCACCTGTAGTGATAAACGTTCCGTTAGAGACAAGTTGTTGTTGTGGAAATAGCTGAGGATAGGATTCTTCGAGGTGCTTAACTTTAGCGGATGCTTCCCAGCGTATATAGGCGTTTTTAGCTTCTTGCAAGTAGGTTTTGGCAATTAATTCAAACTTCCGCTCCGAATAAAACTTAGCGCCTAGCTCATTAGCCAAAGCTTCATATTGTACAAATCCCTGCTCACGGGCTGAAGCGATCGATTGCTCATACAAGCGCATTGCTTCCAAGTCCCTACCTTCAATTCGAGCTATTTCAGCAGCGACTAATTGAGACTTGTGTAAAAAGTTAGCATGACAGTGACTTGCCCAGTATTGCAATTGCTGCTGATGGTATTCTAGGGTTTGCAAAAACTGTTCTTGTTCTTGACAAGAGACTGTTGAATAAAGAGTTGTTAGAGTCAGTGAGTAATATAAAATATAATCTGTTTCAATTGGTAGTGCTAATGTTTTAACTGGAAATATTGATAATTTTAAGGCATAGTTTAGTGCCTCTGCATATTGTCCGTAGGTAAAAAAGATAATTAATTTGATAATATTATAAAATATAATTCCACTGACAAAGCCTGCATCTGTAATTACAGATAATGCGCGTGATTCATCAAATTCATCATTATTTAGGGTTAGGTTTTGGTGAGTGAGTCCGCGCAGATTCATCAGTAGCATCTGCTGTAGTCTGATTGTCTGATAAACAGCCTCATGTTTAGACTGGCGGGCAAAGGCAGTATATTTTTCTAGAGATTTGTATGTCTCTGCAAGTGGAGAACCTAACTGGATAATTTGCCATGAGCTTTGATAGCCGTTGTAATTCGCCATCGTCACATCACCTGCTTCTACACAGCCAATAAATCCCTGCTCTAAAAAGGGAATATCAGTAGCAATATGGTTACGCCAAACGTTGATATGACTTCCATGAATATGCAGAACAACTCCTCTAAGTTTCAAGCCATGCAACTTTTCATTCAATTGAATTGTCATCTCAGAAAATGCGTAGCCTGTAGGAATATCATGGAAGATGGAGACTAACAACATAGCGTACATGCTGTAAGCAAAACAGGAATCTTCCGTATTACCAAACTTGAGTGAATAGTTAACTGCTTTAAGTACGACTAAGGGAAAGAGATGAGGTCTACCGAGATAAGTAGGCGGGCCTAAAGTAGTCAACAGACTAATAACTGTTTTAATATTGGGGTCTTGGATTACTAAAGCATTAATTAAATCGGATATTTGTCTATTATCTAGGTTGGTTAATACCTGGTTTCTTTCAATTGCGATCGCAGCTTGCACTTGCTCATGTGTATCAGGGAATGTCACCCCAAAAAGTTTTAAAGCTTCTAATCCCACTATGAGTGCTTCTTCATATCTACCTGCAACTTGGTAGAGTCGGATTTGCAGCATATAAATATTAGATTTATCCACATGAGAAGCAGCTTTATTAAATAGTATTTCAAATAATTTTTCTGCTTGTCCTAAATTTCCTGTTAAAAATTCACACTCAGCTAGTTCTCTGAATAAAGTAAATGTTTGTTCATATTGTTCAATCCAGTTATTCTCAGTTAAAAGATTCATAGCTATACTCAAAAATCTTTTAGCAGGAGTATAAGCTGTAGATGTTTTTGCCTTCTTACCAGCGATTAAATTCAATCGTACCAATTCATCTTTTTCTGTCTTTTCAACAATTAGATCCACAGCGAGATTGAGTTGATTGACTAAATCAAAAATTTGCTCGTTAACTTTTTCATGACTAGCATTCTTCAGCAAAAGCTGCCCAATCTTCAGGTGAACAGCCGACTTTGATTCATCGGCAATTAATGCATAAGCAGCTTGTTGAACTCGGTCATGGTAGAAACGATAGCTTTTCTGGGTAGTTTCATCTGACTCAATAGAGATAATTAATCCTCTTAAAATTGCATCAACAAGTGCATTTACCGTTTCTTCAATAGATTGTTCACCAACAATTGCTAAAATTTCTAAATCAAAGCGATTACCAATACAGGAGGATAACTTCAGCACCTGTTGAGTTGCTAATGGCAGTTTTTGCATCTGCACAATCATCAAACTAACAATATTATCTGTAATACCTTGGGTTTCAATCTGAGCTAGATCCCATTGCCAAACACGATGTTGGCGATCAAAATTCAGCAAATTCTCTTGATGTAGTGTTTTCAGAAACTCATTGACAAAAAAAGGATTACCGTCAGTTTTTTGGATAATCAATTGAGCTAGAGGTTCTACTTGTTCTGTTGAACTATGCAGGGTATCAGCAATCAACTGATTTACATAAACAATACTCAAGGGAGTAAGAAGAATATCGGTTGTTCTTGCTCCATATAGGCAAACCTTCTCCATCATCAAACTAAAGGGATGTACAACATCTACTTCATTATCTCGATAGGCCAAAATAAAGCAGAGATATTGGATACTAGACCCAGTAATAACAGTTTGTATTAAATTCAAAGTAGCACTATCTGCCCACTGCATATCATCTAAAAATACAGTGAGTGGATGCTCTTTTTGAGCAAAGATACTGATAAAATTCTCAAACACCAAATTGAATCTATTTTGAGCTTCAGCAGGCCCCAGCTCTGGTATAGGAGGTTGTTCTCCAACGATTAATCCAACTTCTGGAATTACATCTGTGATTAATCTACCATTATTCCCTAATGCTGTTTGTATTCGCTTTTTCCAAGAGGTAAGTTGATCTTCAGGCTGCGTTAAAATTTGTCTAACAAGTGTTTTAAAAGCTTGAACAATAGTGGAATAAGGAATATCTCGTTTGTACTGATCAAACTTACCACAGATAAAAACGCCGCGTTCTCTTACAATGGGCTTGTGAATCTCCTTCACTAGAGAAGATTTACCAACACCAGCATAGCCAGAGACGAACACAAGTTCTGGTTTACCTTGGTGAACAACTCGCTCAAATGCTTGTAAAAGCTTTGCAATCTCTTGTTCTCGCCCATACAATTTTTGGGGAATTTGAAAGCGCTCTGAGATATCTTGCTCACCCAAAACAAAGGATTGGATTTCTCCGGTTGTCTCCAATTGCTTTAAGCACCGTTCCAGATCAAATTGCAAACCTAAAGCGCTCTGATACCTCTGTTCTGCAACCTTTGACAGCAATTTTATGATGATGTCACAAAGCATTTGAGGAATATCAGAGTTTAGTTTTTTCGGGGATGGCGGAGATTTGGCGATATGGCAATGTACCCACTCTAAGGGGTCTTTGCCTTGAAATGGTAGCTGACCTGTGAGCATCTCATAAAAGGTGACTCCCAGCGAATACAAATCGCTGCGATGGTCAATTCCTCGATTCATCCGCCCGCTTTGCTCAGGTGATAAATAAGGTAAACTGCCTTCAATGCGACTGGAACTGCTAACTATTTGTTGCTCATATGGAATGAAGGCAGCAATTCCAAAATCGGCGATTTTGACCTGACTGGTTTCGAGGTTAACTAAGATATTTTGCGGCTTAATATCCTTGTGAACAATATGATGAGTGTGAATTTGTGCAAGTTTGCTGGTGATTTCAATAGCAATTTTTAGGAACGAAACAGGTTCTTGAAATTGGTCTAGCAGCTGGTCGAGCGATCGCGCCTCAAAATCCTCCATAATTAAATAAGGAATTCCCTGGTACATTTCTAAGGCGTAAGCTTTGACTGCGGCTGTGGTATTTAACCTTTGAGCGATCGCATACTCATGTTTGAGTTGTTCAATATTATTGGGTGTACACTGTTCTGGATGTAGGCTTTTAATAATTACCGGACACTGATCTTTAACTTTGATTCCACGGTATATGACTGCTTTTACCCCTGCTTTTAACAAAGTGACAATTTTAAATCCGGGTAATGCAATCATCATGCCAAATACTCCAGCAGTGTTTCTTTAGGGATAATCCGAGATTAATTGTATTTTAGATACATTTCCTTGGGCAGATGAAATTTAGATGATATCAGTTTCGAATAATCACTTCTGCTGACTCACAAACCAAAAATAAGCTAAAATTCAAGCAGAGTAAGCATTTCCCGCTCAAAAACTCCCATGCTTGATAACCTGCAAACCCAAATTTACCAACTAGAACAATTTGCCAACAGCCTAGTTTCTAACCAACTGACACACCTTAGCATGGTGAGTGTTGGTATCATCTTTGCCGCTGGCTTGCTCACCAGTCTTACACCCTGTATGCTTTCTATGCTGCCAATTACCATTGGTTACATCGGCGGTTATGAAGCCAAAAGCCGCCTACAAGCAGCTGCCCAATCAACCTGGTTTGCTTTAGGATTAGCAACTACATTGGCAGGGTTGGGCATTATAGCAGGTTTGGTGGGAAAAGTCTATGGTCAAGTGGGAATTGGTTTGCCGATTATCGTCAGCATTATCGCCATTCTCATGGGGCTGAACTTATTAGAAGCACTGCCTCTGCAATTTCCATCCTTGGGCGAAACGAATTGGATTTCGCAAGATTTACCAGCAGGATTGCGTTCTTATTTGCTAGGGCTGACTTTCGGCTTAGTGGCATCCCCTTGTAGCACGCCTGTTTTAGCTAGCTTGCTGGGTTGGATTGCTAATACACAAGACTTAATTTTAGGTGCTGTTTTGCTACTCTCTTACACAGCCGGTTATGTAGCACCGTTGATTTTGGCAGGTACTTTCACAGCTTCAATTAAAAAGTTACTAGAATTGCGTCGCTGGTCTGGTTGGATTAACCCAGTCAGTGGGGCGTTATTGGTAGGATTCGGTGTATTTTCCTTGATTTCTCGGATTCCCCTTGGCAGTTTTTAATATCAACACCTTTGTTAGATTTTACACATAATGACTTTAGAAGATTCAGCGTCCAAAGAATTAAAATGGTGGGCACTACCTGGGAAGTTCTTACGCCAAGAGCTTTTGCCTATACTGACCAACTTACGACTAGCGATCGCACTATTGCTATTGATTGCAATCTTTAGCTCTACTGGTACTGTAATCGAACAAGGTCAATCACCCGCATTTTACCAAGCCAACTACCCAGAACATCCAGCTTTATTTGGTTTCCTAACTTGGAAGGTAATTCAGGTAGTTGGGTTAGACCACGTGTATCGTACTTGGTGGTTTCTGGCATTACTCATTTTATTTGGAACTAGCTTAACTGCTTGTTCTTTTACCCGTCAGTTACCAGCCTTAAAAGCTGCCCAGCGCTGGAAATATTACGAAGAACCACGGCAATTTCAAAAGTTAGCTTTGAGTGCAGAAATAGATACTGGTTCTCTAGATTCCTTAAACCAAATATTACAGAAACACCGCTATAAAATTTTTCAAGATCAAGAAAAAGAAAATCTCCTCTATGCCCGGAAGGGAATAGTCGGACGCATCGGCCCAATTATCGTTCATATTGGCATCGTCGCTATTCTGCTAGGGGGAATTTGGGGGGCGATGACTGGGTTTCTGGCTCAGGAAATGGTTGCCAGTGGTGATACATTTAAAGTTACAAATATTGTCGATGCTGGCCCTTTAGCAGCAGCCCAAGTCCCGAAAGATTGGTCTGTGCGTGTCAATCGTTTTTGGATTGACTACACTCCATCTGGCGGCATTGATCAATTTTATTCGGATATGTCTGTCTTAGATAATCAGGGAAAGGAAGTTGACCATAAGAAAATTTTTGTCAACGAGCCTCTGCGCTATCATGGCGTAACTTTCTATCAAACGGATTGGGGAATTGCAGGTGTTCGCGTTCAATTTAACAACAGCCCCATTTTTCAGCTACCGATGGCGCAATTGAACACCAACGGGAACGGGCGCATTTGGGGAACCTGGGTTCCGACTAAACCGGATTTGAGTGAGGGTGTCTCCCTGTTAGCCAAAGACTTGCAAGGAATGGTATTAATTTATGATCCCGCAGGCAAACTCGTTGATACTGTCCGCGCGGGGATGTCTACCCAAGTCAATGGTGTGAAGCTGAAAATTCTGGATGTCATTGGTAGCACTGGCTTACAAATTAAAGCCGATCCAGGTATACCAATTGTTTACTCAGGGTTTGGCTTGCTAATGCTGGGTGTGGTGATGAGTTACTTCTCCCATTCGCAAATATGGGCATTGCAAAAAGGCGATCGCTTGTATGTTGGTGGCAAAACTAATCGCGCCCAAGTTGCTTTTGAACAAGAGGTTTTAGATATTTTAGATCGGCTGAGTTCACAGCCAAAAGGTGAGGAGAAAGAGGCGGCGATTGAAGTTTAAACGCATAGGTACGCAAAGTAATCCTCTGCGTTTAAAACGTCTCCTACTTTTGGTGACGTACTTCAACAACGGTATGTACATTACCGCGAGGTGTGAAATCTGCTTTCACCGTGACTTCTAACGGATCACAAGCAGCCACAAAATCATCCAAAATTTGATTGGCAGATTCTTCGTGGGAAATGTAGCGATCGCGGTAACTGTTAATGTAAAGCTTAAGTGCCTTCAATTCCACTACCCGTTCATCTGGCACATAGGTAACGTAAATTGTCGCAAAGTCAGGATAACCAGAAAATGGACATTTACAAGTAAATTCCGGCAAAGTAATGTTAATGTCATATCGCCTTCCCACACGCGGATTTGGAAAGGTAATTAGTTTACCTTCCGCAATGTCGCGTTCGCCATACTTCATTTCTTGGCTTGTCTGGGATAGACTTTCAGATATTTTGTCAGTTGTCATTTGTTATTTGTCATTAGTTATTTTATTTATTTTTACGTCCTTTTAGTAATTTTGTAGCTTCTTAACTCCTAATTCCCTAGTAGAGACGCGATTAATCGCGTCTCTACCCACTCAATACTCTTCCTTTTCCCAGTCTGGACAATTCTCATCTTCACAACCGTGGGGATGCATGGCACAAACTAACAAATTACCACTATAAACTTGACCGTGGTAGTGAGTACAACCGATACAGGCAGGATTTTTTTCGGCTGTGGGTTCGACTGAATAAGGAAAACCAGGATCTACATCTGCTACAATATCTTCCAGTTCCCAGTAAGCTTCCAACATTGGTTCAGCTAAATCCTGTAAATACTGATCGACTTCAGTGACAATATTAGGAACTTGCTCGGTAATTTCTTCCGTTAGCTCAAAAAAAGCGTCTACCATTTCACTCATTCCTAGGAAGAAACGCTCTACTTCATCAGCCACTGTTTCAACGATTTCCACTAAATCTTTTTGCCACTGTTCCATAAACTTGACACCTTTGCAGGCTATAAACAGGACGCTTTGTGTTATCTGGCTCGAAGCACCAAAGTACACACTAGGCAATGTATCTTATCAAGTTTCTATCTGAAGTGCCATGTCAAAGTGCCACTTATTACTGATATTTCGATCAAAGAATGCTTTAATTATTGATCGCGCTGCAATCTTTTTAACTCATCTTGCAGGTTTAGCACTTCTTGGCGTAATTTATCCACGTTCTCATCAGCTGATCCCTCTTTCACCGTTGGTTCTTCATCTTCCTCTAAAATTTCAATGCGGCGAGGTTCAGAATGGGGTGTTTTCTCAGAGGTTTCACCAGATGCTTGGGGCTGTTGGGCTTGCTTCATCATATCTTCAACGAAGCGGCGGGCTTCTTCAGTGTTCATTTCACCCTTTGCCACCATTTCATCTGCCAGTTTTTGGACTTGCGATCGCACTTCCGCTAATTTTCCCCCTGCTTTCTCACCCGCGTAAGAAGCTAATCCAACACCGAGGTAAAAAGCTTTTTGAACAATATCTCCAAAACCAGGCATTGTTGCTGAACGCTCCTAAAAATAGGGCGACCCGGAGACTACGCCTACCACAAGCCTCCCGTGTTGCTGCTACCTTCCGGTTCTGACAAGATTTGGGTGTTGCAGTCGCATAGATCCAGGTCTTCTAAAAGCATAGCATTAAAATTCAGTAAGTGTGTGTTATTCCATAACAATTCGCCATTCATAAAGCTGATAGTTAACGCAGCCGTTTTGCACCAATGGGTCATCAGCTACAATTGCTTCTGCTTCAGCCTTTGAGGCAGCCTCAAACAGCAACATCCCGCCTCTTTGCTCCGCCCAATAGCCTGTTCGTGCTTTGTGTCCTTTAGCAATCAAGTCCTGAATGTAGGCTTTGTGGGCAGGTACATATTGGTCAAAGGTCGGTTTATCGACTTTGCCTTCTTCAATCTTTACAAACCACGGCATTTGCTTCTTAACTCCAGTTACAACAGACAGCCTGCTTTAGTTATTGCTATTTTTGAGTAGCAATTTAGTAGCAATATACACGAGCTACAGCGATTTACTGAAGATTTAACTAAAACAGCAGAAGCGATACATCTGTGACTGTTAGACCTCTAGATGCGATCGCAGATCATCCAATGGAGATGCCGAGTTAGTGGGAATTAGTCGTTCTGTTGGTGTCGGCTTGTCAGGAACAAATTCAAAGAGAATTCGGATTTTACCTTTCTGCCAGCCGCCACCCTGAGCCAGTAAAAGCTTACAGTTCACACCATCTCCAAACCAGTCTGAAGCCTTGTCCTCTTTTAAGTTGCTGCTCCTATACACCAAATACTTCAGACGTTCCATCAGTTCTCCACCTGTCGATGTTGAAGCCTCAGTCAAGTTAGTATCTTGAGCCATAGAAACAACATCCTCATCGGACAGAATAATTTGATCGCTCATTTAGTTTTCTCTTTCGGTAAACAACATGGCGGATCAAGCGCCAACTCGATCCGCCTTCCCTAAGTTTTCCCACTAACCAGCAATTATTAAAGAACAAAAATAATTAATATAGATAAATGAGCCGTTTTTTTGTCGCCCTTTTACCACCGCAAGACATTCAAGATTACGCCAACCAGATTAAGCAGTACTTTGCTGATCGCTATGCTAGTAGCGGGGCGTTAAAGTCTCCGCCTCATATTACCCTGCAACCGCCCTTTGAATGGACAGATGCTAACTTGCCACAGCTAGAAGCATCCTTGAAGGAGTTTGCTAGTGGACAACTGCCAGTAGCAATTACACTCAAGGGGTTTGATGCCTTTGCGCCTCGTGTCATATATATTAATGTAGACAGAACTCAAGAACTTTTGACTTTGCAAGCTGATTTAATGGCTTATACAGAAAGCAACTTGGGAATTGTTGACAAGGTTTCTAAAACCCGCCCTTTTGCGCCCCACATGACGGTTGCTTTTCGGGATTTATCAAAGCATAACTTTAGAACTGCTTGGCCAGAATTTGAAAAGCGTCAGTTGCATTTTGAGTTTACTGCCGACAAATTAACGCTACTACTTCACGACGGTAAGCGCTGGAATATTAAATCGGAGTTTGGTTTGTTTGCTTCTTATTGAGATGAGTTGAGAAACGATTTGTGGCAAAATGCGATCGCAGTTCCCTTTTGCATGACTAATTTTCTCTGGCACCGATTATAATCTAGGGCTTAACTCTCAGTGAGTTTTAACCGCAACAGGAAGCATTATTGTAAACTCTGTTCCTTGTCCTAGAACAGAATCCGCCTTGAGCGTTCCCCCATGTCCCTCAACGACAATTTGTTGAGCGATCGCTAATCCTAAACCTGTTCCTTGACCCACGGGCTTGGTGGTGAAAGGTAATCAAATACCCATTGCTTAACCTCTTCAGGCATTCCGACACCATTCGATCGCTCCAACTGTTGAGCATAAGTCTGCGCCTTCTGATAGAGGCGGGCATTTTCCAGGATGATCACAGATCGCATAGATGCACCCTTGCTAGATGGTAGAGCAGTCAAAATTTGCCTACTGCGTATCTGGATCTAAGCCAGTGCGATCGCTTCAATTTCAAGTCAAGAGGCGGCAGCCCCCATTATGCGTTCCCAGTCTCCGACTGGAATGAGACAATCTCTAAAAGCTTGTTATAGACTGGCTTGGAGCTTAAATTGACACCAATGACATCCGTGTGCCCCTAACGCATAGTATCATCATCAATAGTTGAGAATAAGCGATCGCGATCGCCTACCAAGACTTAAAACCATCTTTCTTTTTACCAGTTTATAGTCACCTACGCCTAACCTCTCAAAGAGTTGCACCTTCGTGTCACACATCGCTTAACTTTTGGAGTGCCTTGCAAACAAGACATGTTAGATTTATTTATTCCTACTTACATAATTTTTGTAAAACAAGATACGTTAAATGGTAGTTTAGTCGCAAAGGAACCAAAAAGCATGGCTGTTAGTAGTCCTGAAGTCATCCGTCATATATTGATTGGGCTGGGATATTTAGCTCCTGAGATTGATCCTAAGCCGGATCTGACTAAATTTGCTCCCTGGAAGCGGAATAACAACTCCTTGACAGATGATCCTACTGAAGAAGCTATTAAAAAGTTTCAGAAACAGTACTCACAAAAACTTGTGGTTAATGGTAACGCTGATTCCGAGACTCGAAGCGTAATGGAAGATACAGTCATAGGACTTCAAAATAGATTGAAGTTTCACGGTTTCGCAACCAATGCCGAAATTCCTCCAAACAAGCCTTTTTATGGGCCAGCCACTTATACAGCAGTCAAGAAATTTCAGAAATCTCAGGGTTTAACTGAAAATGGCATTGCTACTATTGAACAGCGTCAAATTCTACAGCAACCTAGTTTAACAAATAAGCCGCAGCCGCAGCCTCAGACACAACTCAGACTGATAGATTTATGCTTCCAATTTAAAAAGAATCCTCAAAATCCCTCTTACATCGCAGCCCTAAATAACTTACAGCAAAATCTACCCAAGGACGTTTTACACAAAGTCACTAACAAATGGAGGGGGACAAATGATCAAAATCCTGAGATTGTCAAGCTGACGAATGTCTTCACTTACTATGATGACAACAATCAAAACCATCGTGATGCACTAACTCACTTACAAAGTCAGATAACTCCCGCCATCTATAAAGAATTTATTAGTCTGTGGAATAAGAAGTAACAAGAAGCTTTTATCTATTCAGAGTAATAAAACAGCGTTAACGTGAGTCTCCAACGGAGGCGCACGTTATCTTAAAATAAGTGGTAGACCATCACGCCCTTGGTCAGAAAAGACCGCAATGACTGATGAATAACTCAAACTGTTCACGCCTAAACGTAGTGAGACAGCATTTATTTTCCTTAAACAGTCGATAATGTAAATAAATGTAATAAAATCTTCAGGCAGGACAGAAGTATCTATGCGTGTAATTTTGATGACCGGTAAAGGCGGCGTGGGCAAAACTTCCGTTGCTGCTGCAACTGGACTCCGTTGTGCGGAACTAGGCTATCAGACATTGGTTTTAAGTACAGATCCCGCTCATTCTCTGGCAGATAGTTTTGACATAGAAATGGGACATGTACCCCGAAAAATTCGTCCAAATCTTTGGGGTGCTGAACTGGATGCGCTGCAAGAACTAGAAGGAAACTGGGGTGCTGTAAAACGTTATATTACCCAAGTTTTACAGGCAAGGGGTTTAGACGGCGTACAGGCAGAAGAATTGGCGATTCTACCAGGCATGGATGAGATTTTTGGCTTGGTAAGGATGAAACGCCATTACGATGAAGGTGAGTTTGACGTTTTAATTATCGACTCAGCCCCCACTGGCACTGCACTGCGCTTACTGAGTTTACCTGAAGTCGGTGGCTGGTATATGCGCCGTTTTTACAAACCATTTCAAAACATCTCGGTAGCACTTCGGCCCCTGGTTGAACCGTTTTTTAGACCAATTGCTGGTTTTTCGCTACCAGATAAAGAGGTGATGGATGCACCTTATGAGTTTTATGAACAAATTGAAGCTCTGGAAAAAGTATTAACAGATAATACTCAGACTTCAGTGCGTCTGGTCACTAATCCCGAAAAGATGGTGATTAAAGAGTCTCTTCGTGCCCATGCTTATCTGAGTTTGTATAATGTTGCAACAGATTTAGTCGTGGCTAATCGGATTATTCCAAGTGAAGTTCAAGATCCATTTTTCCAACGTTGGAAGGAAAGTCAGGAACAATATCGCCAGGAAATTCATGATAATTTTCACCCTCTACCGGTGAAAGAAGTTCCACTTTTTTCTGAGGAAATGTGCGGATTGGCTTCATTAGAACGCCTGAAGGAAACTCTCTATAAAGATGAAGATCCAACTCAGGTTTATTACAAAGAAACGACTATGAGAGTCGTGCAAGAGGAAAACCAATACAGCTTAGAAATTTATTTACCTGGTATTCCTAAAAACCAAGTTCAACTGAGTAAGAATGGGGATGAATTAAACATTACCATTGGTAACCACCGTCGGAACTTAGTTTTGCCACAAGCCTTAGCAGCACTACAACCAGGAGGGGCAAAGATGGAAGATGACTATCTGAAAATACGCTTTGCCGATAACATAAGAGTTTAATTTTATTGATTGTTATTCTGTCAACGAAAATTTAAAACTCAAAAGCAAGATTTTTTCTTGTAAATGATGCAGACGCTATTAAAATTGCGTCTTTCTTTATGATTTTTTTTGTGTATTTTTATAAAAGGTAAATAAATATTTTTATTAATGATTTGCCAGTAGTTTTACTGAAGACAAATATATTAAATAAATTTAAAAATGGCTTTAGCTTTAATTATGCCAGTTTGCTAATTATTAATTTATTTTTTATCAGCAATGACCTCCAACCCTGAACAAGATTTGCCTTTATGTCGTCATGAAGAAAGTTTACTACGCCGCATTACAAACCGTATCCGACGAAGCTTAGAGTTGGAAGAAATTATCACAGTGACAACGGCAGAAGTGCGATCGCTACTAAAAACTGACCGAGTGATGATTTACAAATTTCATGGCGATGGTAGTGGTCAGGTCATTGCTGAGTCAATTTACGAAAATCGGTTGCCATCACTACTGGGGTTGAATTTCCCGGCTGAGGATATTCCACTCAGCGCCCGTGATCTATTTATCAAATCACGGGTGCATTCTATTGTGAATGTTGATACTCAAAAGATTGGTCAAATTCATCTGCGTGACTTGGATAATGGAGAAACTATATCAGAGGAGATCCGTTACCGCTCTGTAGACTCCTGCCATATTGAATATTTGACGGCAATGGGGGTAAAGTCTTCTGTGGTAGCGCCCATTATCTATCAAGATCAGCTTTGGGGGCTGTTGGTATCTCATAATTCTGAAGTGCATTTGATTTCAAAATATGAACTAGAAGCAGTACAGATGGTAGTAGATCAGCTGTCAGTAGCGATCGCTCAAAGTACCCTGCTGACTCAAGTCCGCAAAACAGCCGAACGGCAAGCTATCATTAACCGCATTGCTACTCTACTACATGCACTGCCAACGATTGTACTACAACCAGCCCTAGAAGCTGCTGTTGCTGCCTTTAATGGTGTTGGTGGCAGGCTTTGCATTAGAAATGAAGCTTTTGATTTTCAAAATGGCAACGTCACCAGCTTAACAGAATGCTTAATACCAGGAAACACTTGTATCAAGCTTTACATCTGTGGACAGCAACCTGTGATGCCAGAACAAACTATATATCCGCTAATAGAGCAGTACAGTGTCTGGCACGAACACTATAAGTCTAGTAACTACGACGTTTGGGCGATTTTAGATATATATAACACTCCCGGCTTGCGAAGTTTACAAGTTGCTTTTGAACCAACTAAAATTCGCAGCATGTTGATGATCCCACTTTTATATCGTCAGCAGTTGCTGGGCTACTTAAGCATTTTCCGCAACGAAGTAGATACAGAAACCTTATGGGCAGGGCAGTATGACAGCGATCAAAGGCAATTGTACCCCCGGCGATCGTTTGAGGTTTGGCGCGAATCTAAAAAAGCACAAGCTCAAAAATGGACAGATGAAGAGATTGAACTGGCTAGAGACCTCGGTAAACACTTTGCTTCAGCAGTTCAGCAGTATGAACTATACCAACAAGTACAAGTCTTCAATGAAAATTTAGAAAAACAAGTTAAAAGACGCACAGTTGAGTTACAACGGACATCTGAACAAGAACAGGCTGTGTTTAAAGTTATTGCCGAGATTCGGGAATCTCTTGATACAGATACCATTTTTCAAACCACTACTAAAGAAGTTTGTCAATTAATTAAAGCTGATCGCGTTTCTGTTTATTGTTTCGATTCTAATTGGGGTGGTGAATTTGTCGGCGATTTCGAGGCTGCTAGTCCATACTGGTCGAATGAGTCCGAACTAGGTATCAATACAATTTGGAATGATACCTATTTACAAGACACACAGGGAGGACGCTACCGCAACAATGAAACATTTGCAGTTGATGACATCTACAAGATGGGGTTTGCTAAGTGTCATATCGACAATCTAGAGCAGTTTCAAATTCACGCTTTTGTGCTTGCTCCGATCTTTGTTGGGCAAAAACTTTGGGGTTTGCTGGCAACTTATCAACACACTGGCCCCAGGCAATGGAAAGCCTCTGAAGTTAACTTTCTGAGTCAGATTGCTGCCCAAATGGGGGTAGCACTCCAGCAAGCTGAATTACTCGCTCAGACACGACAACAGACGTTAAATTTGCAACAAGCAGCAGAACAACAACGGGTATTGTTTGAAGTTGTTGCGAAAGTTAGGGAATCTCTTGATTTAGATGCGATTTTTCAGACAACCACCCAAGAAATCTGTAAATCACTACAAGCAGATCGAGTTGCAGTTTATCGGTTTCAGGCTGATTGGAGTGGTGAATATATCGCTGAGTTTGTGGGTGATGGTTGGGTAAAGTTAGTAAATAATAATATCAATACAGTTTGGCAAGATAGTTATTTGCAGGAAACCCAAGGTGGGCGATATCGTCACAATGAAACCTTTGCAGTTAATGACATCTATCAAGCCGGTCACTCTGATTGCCACGTTGCGGCTCTGGAGCAATTACAGGCAAAGGCGTATGCGATCGCACCTATATTTATCGGGCAACAGCTATGGGGCTTATTAGCAGCTTACCAGAACTCTGCACCCCGCCAGTGGGAAGCCTCGGAAATTAAGTTTATCACTCAAATTGCCAATCAGCTTGGGGTTGCACTTCAACAAGCCCAATTGCATCATCAAACCAAAGAGCAGACAGAAAAGCTGACTCAAGCTCTGCATGATTTAAAGCAAACTCAAACCCAACTGATCCAAACTGAGAAGATGTCCTCACTAGGTCAACTGGTAGCTGGTATTGCTCACGAAATTAATAACCCGGTGAACTTCATTTATGGCAACATCAATCATGTCAACAATTACGCCCAAGATTTACTCAGTATACTAGACCTCTATTTGCAAGACTCCCCTAACCCCAACCCTGAGATTCGCGATCGCGCCTTCGAGATAGACTTAGAATTTCTCATGGAAGATTTGCCCAAAACTTTATCTTCCATGAAAGTTGGCATTGATCGTATCCGTCAGATTGTCTTGGGTTTACGCAATTTCTCGCGCCTTGACGAGGCAGAGAAAAAGCCAGTTGATATTCATGAGGGCATTGATAGCACCTTGCTAATTTTGCAGCATCGTTTGAAAGCAAAACCGGAAAGTCCGGCTATTAAATTAGTCAAAGAATACAGTGATCTTCCTTTAGTAGAGTGCTATGCCGGGCCACTAAATCAGGTATTTATGAATGTTTTAAGCAATGCGATCGATGCTTTAGAAGATTACAGGGAATCTGAATCAAAATCTCATAGCAGTCAAATTACCATTCATACTGCTGTTGGAGAGCTTGAAGGTAATATTAAGAGCGTAGTAATTCGCATTGCGGACAATGGCTCAGGAATACCGGAGGCTCTGAAGGCAAGAATCTGCGACCCTTTTTTCACTACTAAGCCAGTGGGGAAAGGCACTGGCTTGGGGTTATCAATTAGTTATCAGATTGTCGTAGATAAACACGGTGGTGTGTTTAAATGTGATTCTCAACCGGGGTTAGGTACAGAATTTTGGATTGAAATTCCGATTAGACAAATCACGAAATCATAGAAAGAAATTCGCGTCAGTTTTACCCCACCCTAACCCTCCCCTTGAAAAGGGGAGGGAACTAGATTCCTGTTTCCCACCTTTCCAAGGGGGGATTAAGGGGGGTAATTCGACTTGTGTGTACACGTAGTTAAAAAGGGGGGATTAGAATTTTAGCCGCCTTTTTAAGGGGGTTGGGGGATCTAATATCTTTATCAACAAACGCTTTAACGTTAAGTTGACACAAATGCACACATGTGATCCCCTACAGATCGCCAACTACAATTATTTTTAACTTCTCAGTTGCACCGGCATAGCTAAATAGGTCATTTTCAAACCACCCAACGGCGTAAAAATCACTGGAGTTAGGCTTTGATTTAAATGCATTTGAATTTCGGAAGATGGCAACTCTTTCAAACCTTCCATCAAGTATTTAATGTTAAAAGCAATTTCTATATTCTCCCCAGAAATTTGCGCCGGCATTGACTCTCTACCACTGCCTACATCCTGAGCTTCGCAAGATAAAGTAATTTCTTGAGCGTCGCTGTCAATACTGAGCTTGACAATATTGTTTTTTTGATCTGCTAGCACAGCAATCCGTTCTAAAGTGCTGACGAATTGTCGCCGTTCAATTGTCACTTGTCGCTCAAATTGGCGGGGGATTAATTGTCGATAAGCAGGATATTGCCCTTCTAATGTGCGACTAGTCAAGCGTTGATTTTGCCATGCAAACACAACTTGTCCTTGATCGAAATATAAAGCGACAGGTTCATCTGATGAGGCGCTATGAGCTAGCATTCGTTGGAGTTCGCGTAATGCTCTAGCTGGTACTGTTACTTCTAGTTGAGTAGTCCCGCCTAGAGGACGCTCGTTGCTAGTTTCTACTACTGCGAGGCGATGTCCGTCGGTAGCTGCAAATTCTAAGGTATCTTGTTTAACTGTTAAATGCACTCCCGTGAGTACTTGCTTGGTTTCATCACCACTGGTAGCAAACAATGAACCTCGTAATCCCTCAATTAATGCGGCGGTGGTGAGATGGATTACTTCGGTATTTTCAATTACAGGTAGTTCGGGAAATTCTTCCGGCCCCATTGCTCGGACTTGGTAATGTCCACTCTTGGGCGTGAGTGTGACTATTAAACCTTCTCCACCGGGTGTTGCACCTGTCAAGGCTGATTCATCGTCTAGAGTGATTTCGCCTTCTGGAAGACGAGAGGTGATGTCTACAAGTAATTTAGCAGGAAGTGCGATCGCACCACTTTGCCATACCTCTGCGTTAAAGCTGGTGCGGATTCCCAAGCTGAGATCGAAGGCTGTTAAGCTTACTTGGTTAGTTTCAGCATCCGCTTGGAGCAGCACATTAGCAAGTACTGGATGAGTTGGCCGTGAAGGAACTGCACGACTAACGAGTGAGAGGTTTGTACTGAGATCGCTTTGGGAGCAAACTAATTTCATAAGTCAGATGCAGCTGGTGAAAGATATCCTAACATTCTTATTGTTTATAGGCGATCGCTATTTATTTGATTAGTGCGTAGGCGGTCTGATAAATTACCTACTGAGAGCAAATGCTGGGGAATTCCTCCCATGCGCTCTAGAATGCTTTGCTCACCATGAGATGTGGAATTTTTCTGATCCTGTCTATCTTTTATGAATAGCAAGAAGTCTAGCACTTCTTCCACTAAAGAATCTGAAACCTGCTCAATTTCCTGAATAAATTGCTCTCTGGCTGTCATAAATTATCTGTCTCAATACCAACAAAACTTCATTTATCACGTTAACAAGTGTTCAGGGGCTATTTCATCTCAGACAACAAGCAAAAGCGATGGCTTCTACTGTTCAAACTGTAAAAGTTTAAACCTTTGCAACAAATGCTCTTCCATGTATAAGAAAGGCTTAAGTATTTCTTGCAAATGTATAAGTCGTTGCAACAATTGTTTAATACTTTGCAACAAATGCTCTTCCATGTATAAGAAAGGCTTAAGTATTTCTTGCAAATGTATAAGTCGTTGCAACAATTGTTTAATACTTTGCAACAAATGCTCTTCCATGTATAAGAAAGGCTTAAGTATTTCTTGCAAACGTATAAGTCGTTGCAACAATTGTTTAATACTTTGCAACAAATGCTCTTCCATGTATAAGAAACGCTTAAATCATTGCAGCAATTGTTGTAATGAACTTATAAAAGCATTTGCTACTTGACGCTTAAAACAGTCTCAGTGAAATTAACTAAATTTTTGGAGATGGGATATTTACGACAAGCTACGCCTAAGCAACTGATTTTGCTATATTTTCCGATGCCAATCAAGCATTTTTTGTATAAAACAGTACTATCAACCTAGTGGCAGAGATGCATTATGGCACGTCGTAAAAGAAATTCCAACGTTTTAGAACGAGCCGATCGCCGAATTGAAAGTTTACAATCTATCAGCGTAGAACTTGACTTTGGCCAAGGACTGACTATAGAAGCTTATAATATGACAATTAACGATCTCCGGTCTAAGCTTGCTGCTTACAACACTGCTTTATCTACAATTGACAAACTCACTGATGACGTGAAGAACGCAGAACAGGTTGTAATAGCAATGTCAGAAAAAATGTTATTAGGAGTTGCCAGTCGTTACGGTAAAATCAGCCAGGAATACGAGATGGCGGGTGGTGCGCGACGAGGTAATACTAAGAAGAAGCGAAGCGTATTAGGCAATTCCAAAGTCACCAATCCTTTAGCAGCCGATTCTGTTCAGCCTTCTTCTGTAAATGGATCTATGAATGGGGCATCGGCTGCGATCGTAAGTTAGTACAACATATCGCAAGGTGTAAGGGCACGGCATGCCGTGCCCCTACGGATATACCTCATTAACAGAAAATCAAGATTTTTAACCCGCGGAGGCGGGTTTTGTCTGTGTAGCCGCGACTTCCAGTCGCCCAGTGTAGTACGCAAACATACTATAATTTGTGAAAAGCCTAATTTATCCCACTCCTAAAGACGCAAGAGGTATCGTTGGTGTCGCTCAAAGTATTCTGTTCCTACTCTCACAACGACGAACCCCTGAAGGATGAACTAGCTAAACACCTGACTATGTTGGAACGGCAAGGTGTAATTTCAACCTGGCACGATCGCAAAATCCCGCCTGGAAGAGAATGGGATCGGCAGATTAATGAGAATTTGAACACAGCCGACATTATTCTATTGCTCGTCAGTTCAGACTTTATCTTTTCTAAATACTGCTGGGATGTTGAAGTTACCAAAGCAATAGAACGCCACGAAGCTGGAGAGGCTTGCGTCATTCCAATTATTCTGCGAAACGTTTCTTGGCAATCGGCACCATTTGCTAAACTACAAGCTCTGCCCAAAAATGCCCAACCTGTTAAGTCTTGGAATAATCAAGACGATGCATTCACGAATGTAGCTGAGGGAATTAAATTTGCTGCTGAACAGTTAATTAAGGAGCGTGAGCAAAAACGGGTAATTAGAGAAGCCGCCATAGTTGAGTATCGTCAGCAGGCTGAAGGTTTTGCGTCTGATGGCGAGATTTCTCTTGTGGAATCGGAAATATTGAAAGATTTACAGGAAAAATTAGGATTAACAGATTTAGAAGCCAGTGCAATCCGAGAGAAAGCATTAGAGCCTTACGGTATATATAAGAAAAATATAGACAAATACAGGCTATTTTTGCCAGATTTTGTAGACCGACATGGATATCCATTGGATGAAAAAGCTAAAAATGAATTAAAGAAATTACAACAATACTATAAACTTAGAGATGAAGATGCAGTTCGCTTAGAGAAAGAGCAAGAAGTAGAGTATCAAAAACTGCAAGCAGAAAAACTTCTGCAAGAACAGGAAGCAAGGCTTTTTACAGAAAATTTGGGCAATGGCGTAGTTCTGGAAATGGTTAAAATTCCTGGTGGACAATTCTTGATGGGTTCCCCAGAGAATGAGCCAGAACGAATCGATTGGGAAAGTCCACAGCACCTTGTTACCATTCAACCCTTTTTCATGGGCAAATATCCAGTTACACAAAGCCAATGGACTGTTGTAGCTGCGCTGAAAAAGGTAAATATTGATTTAAATCCCCACCCCTCGCACTTCAAAGGCGCTAATCGACCTGTTGAGAATGTGTCTTGGGATGATGCGATTGAGTTTTGTGCCAGATTATCTAACAAGACTGGGAAAACCTATCGCTTACCTAGTGAGGCAGAGTGGGAATATGCCTGTCGTGCGGGAACTACTACCCCATTTTATTTTGGTGAGACGATTACGACAGACTTAGCAAATTATGACGGTAACTATACTTATGGTGCTGGGTCAAAGGGTGAATATCGTCAGCAAACAACAGATGTTGGAGAATTTCCACCAAATACCTTTGGTTTATTTGATATGCATGGTACTATATGGGAATGGTGTCAGGATGCTTGGCACGAAAATTATAAAGGAGCGCCAACAGACGGCAGCGCTTGGATAAGTGATAATGATGATCGGCGGCTGCGTGGTGGTTCGTGGGGCAGCAAACCGAAGTACTGCCGCTCGGCCATTCGCCGCAGATACGCGCGTGACTTTAGGAACCGCATTGTGGGTTTTCGGGTTGTGGTTGCGGCTCCCCTCAGGACTTAGTATCCCTTTACACTCTTGCCCTATTGCCCTCTTCGCTTTTTTCTTTTCCCTTCTTCATTTCTCTGGCGCTCTGCGCGATCAATGCTCAGAGTCAGTCCATATTACTGCATTGTTGCATAATCGGATTTTAGACTTGTCCAGCCGTCAATACTTGGACTACAGTCACATCCAGCATTGGAAGAGTCGCTGACTTAATAATGTCTGTTCCCTGAAATACAGTTTCTTCATACAGTCCATCTACCAGAGTCAGTAGAGTAATTCTAGCTCTCTGAGCATCAACAATCCAATATTCAGGGATACCTCGTGCAGCATACTCAGAACGTTTATAGCGGTAGTCTCTATCCTCATTTACCTTTCCAGGACAGACGACCTCAACCACTAATGTTGGAGAAGGCATATCTGGAGTGATTGTCGCTCGTCCGCCTGCGATCGCTTCTAGTAACTCTTGTGTCAATATCATTAAATCAGGTAGCCGTACACGAGTGCGGTTGCCTATGACCACAAGTTCTGTATCTTTATGGCGAATGAGTTGAATCGGGACAAACTTGAGAAACTGTGACAGTAGATAGAGAGAAATCAAGTTATTCCTATCGCTTTCCAGTGGCATTTCAACTAACTCTCCATCCACAAGTTCATAGCGAACATCTGTGCCATCATCATAGACAAGATACTCGTCCAGAGTGAGTTTTTTGATTGTTGTGGCCATAAACTTTTTACTTAATCATCACTCTAAACATAGATTTTACCTTATTGCTCGGTTAAGCTTAAAAAATAACTCCAATGTAGATTGGCTTGAAGAACGGAACCGAAAATTTTGATATCAATCCTCAATTTCATGCCAATTTCATTTTGAGATGAAAGACTGGGTATAAGGTGCAGAAAAATCCCCCAAAACAAAGCTAGCTTTGTTTACCAAAAATTACGATCGCAATTTCTTTGCACCTATACTCAAGGATTTCTAATAGCGATGCCCAACTCTCTGCGTTTCCAACCAATTCTAACCATGCATTGTGTTTCTGGTACACTTGTCAGCTTGCTATTATTGGCAAGCCCAGTAGCAGTTTTAGCCCACGCCGGACACGGAGATGAATTTCACCAAGAAAGTGAAGCCACCCCAGCAACTAGCTCTATTCAAGTTGACAATCAAACTGCCCAACGTTTAGGAATTAAAGTTGAGCCAGTTAAAAGTCAGCGTTTAGCTGTGGGTATAAAAACCACAGGACAGATTGAAACTCTACCTAGTAAACAAGTAGAAGTAACCACACCAATTGCAGGCGCGAAGGTGGTTGAGTTATTAGTAGAACCTGGTGCATTAGTTAAACAAGGTCAACCCGTCGCTATACTATCTAGTCCTGATTTGGTAGAACTGCGGGTTAACTCCCAAGAAAAACTGGCTCAAGGACAGGCTGATTTACAACAAGCCTTAGCTGATTTAAGATTAGCCCAACAAAACCGCGATCGCTATCAACAAATTACCACAGCAGAGATCGCCCAAGCCCAAAGTCAAGTGGCATTTTCCCAAGAGAAGTATGACAAAGATCAACAATTAGTTGCTGAAGGTGCTTTACCACGGCGTAATGCTCTCGAATCTCAAACTCAACTGGCACAAGCTAAAGCTGAACTTACCAAAGCCAATAGCCGCCGAGAGGTGATTGAAGCTGAAAATCAACTTAAACGCGCTCAGGCATCTGTTGACGTAGCAAAATCCCAGATTACTCTCAGTAACAGCACTTATGAAACTCGGCTGCAACAACTAGGAATCCGTGGCAATGCTAAAGGATTGGTGACAGTAACATCTCCCATTTCTGGGAAGGTTGCAGATAGGGAAGTTACCCTTGGTCAAACCTTTGAAGATGCAGGTGGTAAATTGATGACGATTGTCAATGACAATCAGGTTTTTGCCACAGCAAATATATATGAAAAAGATTTAGATAAAGTTAAAGCAGGACAACAAGTTAGGGTTAAAGTTGCTTCAGTCCCGAATCGGACTTTTACGGGACGAATTGCGGTAATTAATTCTGTAGTAACAGGTGAGACGCAGGTTGTACCTGTAAAAGCCGAAATCAATAACCCTGGTGGTGTACTCAAACCAGGAATGTTTGCAGACTTGGAAGTTTTGACAAACCAAAGCTCCTCAGCTATCTTGGCGATTAAGAGCGCGGCTGTGGTAGAAGCTAATAATAAAAAAGTTGTTTACATTCAAAATGGCAATACTTATCAACCTGTTGAAGTTACCTTAGGCCAAACCTCTGGAGACATGGTTGAGGTAAAAACTGGTTTATTCGAGGGTGATTTGATAGTTACGCAACGCGCACCGCAACTTTACGCTCAATCTCTGCGCGGTGATACCAAGAAAAAAGCAGACAAACACACGGAAACTCCTGTACAAACAGCAGAGACTACGCCTAGCTTGCCAGTACCCTGGTGGATTGCAGCCGGGGGAGGATCAGCACTAGCTACTGTAGCTTTTATGGCAGGTACTTTCTGGGCCGGCCGTCATGGCAAATATCAATATCAATTAGCCACAGAAAGCTACCTTACAAAAGAACCTCTAAACAGTGCCGCGCCAGAATTCAATGATAACCATCGGGTGACAAGTAAAGATTCAGAGATTGAGAAATAACAATGCTGAGTGCCATTATTAAGTGGGCGATCGCTCGCCGTTGGTTAGCCATTCTAGGGACAATTATCCTCACTATTTGGATATTTCGGACGATTATCCAAATGCCTTTGGATGTTTTTCCTAGCTTTGCACCACCTCAAGTTGAAATTCAAACTGAAGCACCAGGACTCGCCCCCGAAGAATTAGAATCCTTAGTAACTTTACCAATTGAAAGTGCGATTAATGGTACTCCGGGAGTGACAGCAGTCCGCTCATCTTCAGCAGCAGGAATCTCTGTGGTTAAAGTCATTTTTAACTGGGATACTGATATTTATCAAGCTCGTCAGTTAGTAACAGAGCGATTGCAACAGAGCTTTAATAAGCTACCGTCAGGAGTGGAAACTCCCCAAATTTCCCCTACAAGCTCCCCCATTGGGACTGTATTACAATATGCCTTTACCTCCGAAAGCACTCCTTTAATGGAAGTGCGGCGTATTGTTGATTGGCAAGTAACAAATCGTCTTTTAGCTGTGCCTGGTGTTAGTCAGGTAGTAGCTTATGGTGGCGATGTTCGCCAATATCAAGTATTAGTTGATCCAGAAAAATTAAAAGCCTTTAATGTCACTTTAGAAGAGGTAGAGCAAGCAGCCAAAGCTGCCAATGTCAATGCTCCTGGTGGCTATTTAATTACACCTGATCGAGAAAAGTTAATTCGGGGGATTGGGCGGATTGAATCTATCGAAGAATTACAGCAATCAGTGATTACTGCTCGTAATGGTACACCTGTTAATATCTCAGATATTGCTGATGTGCAAATTGGGGCGGCGATAAAACGGGGTGATGGTAGTTTTAACACTCAAAAGGCAATTGTTGTGATGATTAACAAACAGCCTCAAGCCGATACTCCTACTGTCACCCGTCTTATAGAAAATGCGATGTTAGAGATTCAAGGAGGATTGCCCAAAGATATCAAAGTCACACCTACCTTTCGTCAAGAAAACTATATTGATTCTTCTATTGAAAATGTTAGAGAGGCTTTAATCGAAGGCAGTATTATTGTTGCTTTAATTCTGATTCCCTTCTTAATGAATTGGCGTAACTTAGCTATTTGTTTAACTGCCCTACCTTTATCTTTATTACTAGGAGTACTATTACTAAATTGGTTAGGACAGGGTTTAAATACTATGACTTTGGGAGGGTTAGCCGTAGCGATTGGTTCAGCCGTTGATGATGCAATTGTTGATGCTGAAAACGTTTACCGTAACCTGCGAGAAAATAAATATTCTCCCAACCCCCGCCCGGTTTTAGATGTTGTATTTGACGGTTGTCAAGAGGTACGCGATTCGGTATTTGGAGCTACCATCATTACTATAGTTGTCTTCTCCCCAGTTTTTGCTTTGGCTGGTGTAGAAGGTAGCATTTTTATCCCGATGGGATTAGGCTATATGGCAGCAGTTATCGCTTCTAGTATCACAGCATTAACGGTGACTCCGGCTTTATGTGCAATTTTACTGCCTTATGGTCGCTTGCCAGAAACAGAACCTTGGATAGCGAGATTTTTTAAACGACTTTATTATCCATTATTAATATTTTCTCTCAAGCGTGCGGAAATTGTTTTAGGTTTAGCGATCGCTAGTTTGGTAGCTGCAACTATAATTTTCCCCTCCTTTGGCAGAATATTTTTACCAGAGTTTCAGGAGCAAACTTTAGTAAATACCCTAACTCTTTATCCGGGGGTTTCACTGGAAGCTACTAATGCAGCTGGTGAAGCACTTCAGCACGCACTCAAGGGAGACTCGAGATTTCCTTATGTGCAGTTGCGTTCTGGACGTGCGCCAGGAGACGGGGATGCAGCAGGGGTGAATTTAGGACACTTGGATATCGAGTTAAGCGATGCAGCGATGAAAGATAGGGAGGGGACGATTGAGAAGTTAAGGGAAGAATTTGCTAAGTTACCAGGGGTAGCACCAAATATTGGTGGTTTTATCTCCCACCGCATGGATGAGGTGTTGTCTGGGGTGAGGAGTGCGATCGCTGTCAAAATCTTCGGGCCAGACTTAGAACAACTCCACACCGTTGGACAGCAAGTTAATGATGTGATGAAAACCGTTAATGGGATTGTAGATTTACAACTAGAACCCCAAATACCGATTGAACAAATACAAATAAAATTCAACCGACCTGCTGCTTCCCGGTATGGCTTGACAATAGGCAAACTTTCGGAAATTATTGAAACTGCTCTGAATGGACGAGTAGTATCTCAAATTTTAGAAAAACAACAAACTTTCGATTTAGCTGTGTGGTTGAAGCCAGATGCACGGCAAAATTTGGATACGATTGGCAATTTGTTAATTGATACTCCTATCGGTCAAAAAATTCCTCTATCACAGGTTGCTACAATTGAAAACGGTACTGGACCTAATACTATAAATAGAGAGAATGTATCCCGATTAATTGTTGTTTCCGCTAACGCTAATGGTAGAGATTTACGCTCTATCGTCAATGAAATTAGAGACAAAGTTAATCAACAAGTACATCCACCATCTGGTTACTATATCCAGTATGCGGGTCAATTTGAAGCAGAAGAAAGAGCAACTCAGAATATTTTAATATCGAGTGCGATCGCCTTTGTTGCAATTACAGTCATCATGTACATTTCTGTCAAATCTATCTCTTCTACTGCCATGATTATGATTAATTTGCCTTTGGCTTTAGTGGGAGGAGTATTTTCAGTAGCTTTGACTGGTGGTGTTATTTCTATTGCTTCTTTGGTTGGCTTTATCACTCTATTTGGAGTTGCTACCCGCAATGGTTTGTTGCTTGTGGATAATTACAACACCAAATTTGCTGTAGGTCTACCACTTAAAGATGTTCTGATTAAAGGGTCAATGGAACGTTTGAATGCGATTTTGATGACAGCTTTTACCTCTGCTTTGGGATTAGCACCTTTAGTAATTGAAAGTGGGCCAGGAAAGGAAATCTTACAACCACTTTCAATAGTAGTGTTAGGTGGGTTGTTTACTTCTACGGCATTAACCTTAGTGGTTCTCCCTGCACTGTATGTCAAATTTGGCAGGTTTTTGATCCCTCAGCACACTAAAGCAATCTTATATGATTTGTGAAAAATCAATTTCAAACAAGGAAGAAATCAATGAAAAAGCTAAAATTTAGTTTCATTATTATCGGAAGTGTAGGACTGCTTTTTTTAGGAGCTTGTAGTAATAGTAATCAAACAGTTAATACAGAAAATAGCCCAGTTTCCTCTACTTCAAGCGCCAAGACTCCATCAGTTATACCTTCACCTGGGGCTAAAAAAACAAATAGTCCGCATGGTGAATCTAAAGGAGGTCAAGTTGTAGAGACAGGAACTTATCACTTAGAGTTTTTAGCCGAGAAAGAAACTAATACAACTCACATGGATTTATATTTGCAAACAGGTGACAATCACGAAGCAGTACCTGATGCAAAGGTAATTGCTCAAGTTCAGCTACCGGATGGGAAACAAAAGTCAATTCCTTTAACCTATGACGTTAGTGGTAAACACTATGCGGCGACGCTATCTGAAAATACATCTGGTCAATATCAGGTGAAAATTACTGCGGATATTAAAGGTGAAAAAGTAAACGGGCGTTTTAATTTTAATCGGTAACTGTTAGCTCGACTTACTGAATTACGAATTAGTCTGACAAGTGAAATTTATGCGAGTGCTACTAGTAGAAGATGAAACAGATTTAGGTGATGCTATTAAACGAACTCTTACCCAACACAAGTACTTAGTCGATTGGGTACTGGATGGTACAGATGCATGGGCATATTTAGAAAATAGCTGGACACAATATACATTAGCTATTTTCGATTGGATGCTACCAGGAATATCAGGATTAGAATTGTGCAAACAACTACGCTCCCACAAAAATCCTCTGCCTGTGTTAATGCTGACAGCCAAAGACAGCATGGAAGATAAAGTGGCTGGGCTGGATGCAGGTGCAGATGACTATTTAGTAAAGCCATTTGGGATGGCAGAATTATTAGCAAGATTGCGGGCATTGCAGAGGCGATCGCCCCAATTTCAGCCCCAGGAATTAACCGTTGGCAACCTGACTTTAGATTACGGTAATAATTTAGTTGTTAGTCAGAATGCTGCGGGAAATAAACAAGAGATTCCCCTAACAAATAAAGAATTCCAGTTACTAGAATATTTTATGAAGCACCCAAACCAAATTGTTACTACAGAACAAATTCGTAATCAGCTTTGGGAAGTAAGCGCAGAACCAGTTAGTAATGTGGTAGCTGCTCAAATGCGGTTGCTGCGTCGCAAACTAGCTAATAGTGGCTGCGAAAATATAATTGAAACTTTGCATGGTACGGGATATCGTCTGAATCTTACTAATGAAATTTCATAAGCGCGATCGGTGTGAAAACTTCAAGGTATGTCATTGCGAATGGAACAGAGTGATTCGTATATCTTAGATTCCGTTACACTCAAAAATAGCTATAACTGTCAAATAAATTTCAAGGAAGCGTATTGACTATGAAGTGGCGAGTAATTCTCGAGCCCGATCAAGAAACCGGGGAATGGGCTGTTTGGTGTCCCGAATTACCTGGTTGTACATCTGCGGGTGATACGGAAGAAGAAGCTTTAGAAAATATCCGTGAGGCAATTCAATTATATTTGGAAGCCGATCCAATTCAATTAGCACCAGGAGCAATATCCCGCGAGGTTACGGTAGGATGATTCGTACCCGACGAATGAATGCGGATGAGGTTGAAAGAATTTTACAAAACTACGGATTCGAGCTTATTTCCCAAATAGGTAGCCATCGTAAATAGCGAAATGATGATCGCCAACTACAAGTAATTGCGCCCTATCATAAAGGTCGGAATCTGCCAATTGGAACTTTGCGTAATATCATGATAGGTGCAGATATTCCCGAATCTGAATGGAAAACTGATTAGTAAAAAGTCACTAATTGTTACATCTATTCTACTATTTGCAAACTCACCATTTTACCAAAATCTCTTTAATTTTGAGTTAATAGAACTGCTGTTTTAACAAGTGCAATATAATAATCAGCAATGTTTCGGTAATATTACTATCCCTAATTGCTGTATCAAAGCTATTGTGTCACCTTGACCCCAATGTTCCACAATTTTGCCATTTATAACACGATCTATATGTACAACTGAGAACCTAACCTGTTTACCAGTTGGCGGAATACCCATAAATTCCCCTTGGTGAGTTCCACAAAAAATCCCACGAGTCACAACTTGATTTTCTTCAGCAATCACATCTTCAAAAGTATGATAACCATCTGGAAAAGCCGCACGCATCATTAATGCATACTCAAAAAAAGCATCAACACCTTCGAGTTTATGACTTCCCATCACGCAACCAATAATATCTGGGGAAACTAACCTTTTCCCTTGTTCAATATCACCTAAATCAAAAGCTTTGTAAGCTTGCAGAACAGTGGATTTGTTATGTGCTAAAGACATACAGATTCTTGTTTTTCAATACCTTCTTGTAAATTTAGCTGGCAAAATTACCGTTTACATTGACTTAGGTTAAGAAATTGCCTTTTTTTGAATTCTTCGTTTTAATCGGCTCAAAGACTCTGGCTCAACACCGAGATAGGACGCTATATAGTATTGAGGAATGCGCTGTAAAAGTTCAGCTTCAGTTTGAAGAAGTTTGAGATACCGTTGTTCAGGCGTGTCTTTAAAAAGAGAAAGCAGTTTATCTCGTAGCATAAATGCAAGGCTCTCTGCATGGAGTCTCAAGAATTTTTGGCCTTCAGGAGCTAGTTCAAAAACTTGAAACAACTCATTGCTAACGATCAGCACCTCAGAGTCTTCAATTGCTTGGCAAGAAAAACACGCGGGTTGTTGCTTGCGGAAACTCTCGTAGTCACCTAGCGGTTGATTTTCCAGATGGAAAAACAATGTCAATTCTTTTCCATCTTTGAGGAAAAATGTTCTCAGACAACCTTTTAATGTCAAGCCGAGAAACTCACAAACATCACCCTCACGAAACAAGAATTCTCCCTTTTGAATCTTTACTGTTTTTAGAAGCGGCTCAATCCGCATTAATTCAATTTTAAATTCAGGTAGAAACTGCTGGATGAATTCGGAAAATTGTTCAAACATGGGGAATGCGATCGCACTAGGATAATTACAGGTTAACCACAGGTTGAAACTGCACGGCTGTTCACAATATCTTCTTATGAATCAGAATAAACTATTTCAGCAAACCCGCCTACGTTTAGCACTGTGGTATGCGCTTGTCATGGCTTTGATTTTAAGCCTGTGCGGATTCGGCATCTACAGAGCAATCTCCCATGCCCATTGGATGATATTAGACCGAGAACTGGAGTCTGTCGCGGGAACATTGCACGATACTATTGAATTAAAATTACAAAAGCCTGGTCAATTGGAACCAGTAATACAGCAACTTTTACCTAATATTTGTGTAGTTGGTAAAAGTTGTATTCAAGAACAATCAATTTCCAAACGCCATATTTTAAGCGCTATCAATCAAAGCAATTACTATGTCCGTTTTTTCGATAGCTCAGGACGCTTAATTGCGATCACAGGAACTTATCCAGACGAATTACCTATAATTTTTAACAAAGAACTTTGGCAAACCCTTAAAGATAGCAAAGGCAACTTTTATCATCAAATTTCTTTTGTGCTGCATACCCAAGAAAATCTCGATTGGGGTTACATCCAAGTAGGGCGAAGTCTTGCGGAATTTAATAGCTATCTCACTGCTATAAAACTCACTTTAGCATTGGGATTACCAATCGTAATGGGTTTGGTTGGCGTTGCAAGTTGGTGGTTAGCAGGATTGGCAATGCAGCCGATTTATCGCTCATATAAACAAGTCCAACAATTTACAGCAGATGCCGCACACGAATTACGAACTCCTCTAGCAGCAACACAAGCGACAGTAGAATCCGCGTTGATGATGTCTCAATTAGATGAAACAGAAGCGCGGGATATTCTACAAACCATACACCGTCAAAATCAGCGGCTCACAACTCTAGTTACAGATTTGCTGCTGCTGACTCGCCTGGATCGTCAATCTGTGCCAATGCAACGAGACATTTGTTGCTTGGATGATATTGTTAATGACTTAATAGAGGAATTTGCAGCATTAGCGATCGCAGCCGATATTACACTAACATCTTCAACCCGGGTTTCAAATCCTCTAAATATTGTCGGCAATGAAGATCAGCTTTATCGCTTGTTTTCTAATTTAATTGTCAATGCAATTCAATACACCCCATCAGGAGGAAAGGTAACGGTTTCCGTAGACCGCAGTGATCATTATGCCGTGATTCAGGTGCAAGATACAGGCATTGGTATTCCCCAGCCAGAGTTAACGCGAATTTTTGACCGCTTCTATCGAGTGAATAGCGATCGCTCCCGTAGCACTGGCGGTTCTGGATTGGGATTAGCGATCGCGCAAGCAATTGTTTTGGCACACCACGGCAGCATAGATGTGCAAAGTGAATTCGGCAAAGGTAGCACTTTTACTATTAAGTTACAAAGAAAGCCAGGAGGCAGGAAACACGATAGCGCAGCGTCTCGTAGAGAGCGTCGGCAGGAGGCAAAAATTATTAACAGAAACTACTTTACATCTGTGGAAAACTTGTGGAAAAACATGCGAGTTTTTCCACAAGGTAATTATACTTAATTAAGTTTTACCAGCAAAATATCAAGTTTTCCACAGATTTTTCCACAAAAAGTAAGATTTTTTCCACAATATAAGTTAAATTTAATCAATTTTTATACGTTACTTAATATTCTCGACTACTTATTCAGCCGTCAAGGCTAATGATCAGAGTGCTGGTTGTGGAAAACTTCAAATAAATCTTCACGATGGTTTTTGGGAGCGGCTAGTCATATTGATGCGATCGCTCAGTTGGCGTAGGGTTTGTGCTAAAGTGCGATCGCTTTCTTGAAGTTGAGTAATTTTATCGCAACTATAGATTACCGTTGTATGGTCTTTACCACCAAATTCCTCGCCAATTCTCGGCAAACTCAGAGATGTGTGTTGGCGCATGAGATACATTCCTATTTGACGCGCCCAGCTAATCTCTCTACGTCGTGAGTTACCTTTGAGATCGTCTATTAAAATATCAAAATTATCCGCCACAACCTTTAAAATTGCTTCTGGGGTAGCTGTCATTTTTTCGTTAGGCGGTTCTAAAACTGGTGTGATATTTTCCACCGTCATCGGTAAGCCCCAAATGGAAATATAAGCCACCGCCCGAATTAAAGCTCCTTCTAATTCTCTAATATTAGAAGTGTAGTTAGAAGCAATATACTCAATCACGTCGCGGGGAAGCCGAATATTTTCATCCTCAGCTTTTTTCTGCAAAATGGCCATTCTAGTTTCTAAATCCGGCTTTTGGATATCTGCGATTAACCCCATAGAAAACCGAGAACAAAGTCGCTCTTGTAAGCTAGGAATCTGGTTAGGAGGACGGTCGGAAGCAATGACAACTTGTTTACCAGCTTCATGTAAAGTATTAAAAGTATAAAAAAATTCTTCTTGGGTGTATTCCTTTCCCTCAAGAAACTGAATATCATCAACCAATAAAACATCAGCGGCTCGATAATGCTCTCGAAAACTTTGCATACTATCCTTACGAATCGCTGTAATTAAATCATTAGTAAACTGCTCAGTCGAAACATAAAATATTTTACAATTAGGCGAAATTGCATAGCGATAATGACCGATAGCTTGCATAAGATGAGTTTTACCTAAACCTACGCCACCGCACAAAAATAAAGGATTAAACTCTCTACCTGGAGATTCCGCAACTGCCAAAGAAGCAGCGTGAGCCATTCGATTATTGGCACCAACTACAAACCGGGAAAAGACATATTTAGAGTTTAAATCAGTAGTTTTATGATTGTGATTAGGAACAGCTTCCGAAATACTGCTAGGATTTGGTGATTCCCAAGAAACCTCTCGTTCACTAAAATGAGAAACTTCATCACCTTGAGCAACAGTAATGTAAATTCCTACGGGATGACCGAGAATATCTTGTACTACATGAGCAATGGTATTGATGTAATACTTCTGTAACCAATTACGAGCAAATGGGTTAGGAGTACGAATAACCAAGCAATTATTTTCTAATCGCTCTGCACTAGCAGTTTTGATCCAAGTTTCAAAGGTGGGTCGGGATAGTTCAAGCTGTAGGCGCTCTAGTACCTGACTCCACAGATTTTCTATGGGAATTTCCATTATCCACAACCTTTGCTGCTAATCGTCACAATAGAAGAGAAAGCACCAATTTAGCATCCAGACACGCTAGACCTAGAATAAGCTTTTAACTTGTAATCATTTTGGGACATACCCAGTAGGCAAGATCCTAACATCCACTGACTGATACGGAGAAGCAACGACACATGAAGACAACAAACCATCACTTAGCGCCCAAAAAGATTGAAAAAGAGGCAAGGGAGCAGGGAGCAGGGAGCAAGGGGGATGGGGCCATTTCCTCAAGCGAAGTGCCCCTCTTCGGAAGGGGTTTACGCCATAGGTTGTCCATGCTCTCATATGGGTTAGCAGTGGTGTTATTGGGGAGCTGCTCTCTTTTACCTGCTAAGACCTTTGAGACTCGGCAAAACGAGACTCAAACCCAAACGACAACAGAACCTAATCCGGTAATTGTCCCCCCGCCGATTTTTTCTTCGTCTGGAGATCCTAATTTTGTGGTGAAGGTAGTGCAACAGGTGGGGCCTGCGGTAGTTCGCATTGATTCTTCCCGAACAATCACTTCTCGCATACCAAACGAATTTAATGATCCATCATTTCGGCGGTTTTTTGGAGGTGCAGTACCACAGCCTAGAGAACGAGTAGAGCGGGGTAGTGGCTCTGGATTTATCATTACTTCCTCAGGCCAAATTTTGACCAATTCTCATGTGGTAGATGGTGCTGATAGAGTGACTGTCACACTCAAAGATGGCCGAACTTTTGACGGTAAAGTTTTGGGTGAAGATCCGGTAACTGATGTGGCTGTGATCGAAATCGATGCTAATAATCTGCCAACCCTAGCTGTGGGTAATTCCGATGCTTTGCAACCAGGAGAAGCAGTAATTGCCATTGGCAACCCTTTAGGCTTGAATAATACCGTAACTTCTGGGATTATTAGTGCTACAGGTCGTTCTGGTAGCGATATCGGTGCTAGTGACAAGCGGGTTGATTACATCCAAACTGATGCTGCGATTAACCCTGGTAATTCCGGTGGCCCATTGCTAAATGTTCGTGGCCAAGTAATTGCGATGAACACAGCTATTATTCGAGGTGCTCAAGGTTTGGGATTTGCTATCCCCATTAATACTGTGCAAAGAATTTCCCAGCAATTAATTGCTACAGGCAAGGTGGATCATCCTTATTTGGGCGTTCAGATGGTGACACTGACACCAGATATCAAAGAGAGAATAAAAAGTAGAGCAGGCGATCGCTTAAATCTTACAGCAGAAGAGGGAGTTTTGCTGGTTGAGATTGTGCCGCGATCGCCTGCATCTGTGGCTGGACTACGAGTTGGTGATGTGATTAAAAGCATTAATAACCAGCCTGTTACTAAAATTGAAGAAGTACAAAGGCTAGTAGAAAAGAGCAAAATCGGTACCAATCTACCAATAGAAGTGGAACGCAATGGGCAAACTGTCCAAATAGGAGTTCAACCTGCTCCTTTGCCTGTAAGACGTGAAGGATGATGTTAGGAGGCAGGAGGCAGGAGTTATAAAAATTTCCCCAATGCCCAATACTTCTCTACTAGAGGCTACGCCCTAAGCGTAGCTATGCCGCAGGCTTTACGGCAAAGCTCAGTACAAGTGCCCAATGCCCTACTAACCATTGCTTAAAGGAGTTTTATCATGACTGAATTAGCGCCAATAATTCAATTAGGCAATCCAACATTGCGCCAAAAAGCTGCTTGGGTTGAGAATATTCAAGATGAGCAGATCCAAAAATTAATTAAAGACTTAATTGCCACTGTTGCCAAAGCTAACGGTGTGGGAATTGCTGCGCCTCAAGTAGCACAATCCTATCGTTTATTTATTGTGGCTTCCCGTCCTAATGCCAGGTATCCCAACGCCCCGGAAATGGAACCTACTGCCATGATTAATCCCAAAATTATTGCTCATTCAACTGAAGTTGTTAAAGATTGGGAAGGTTGTTTAAGTGTTCCAGGAATTAGAGGGTTAATTCCTCGGTATAAATCTATTGAAGTGGAATACAGTGATCGTCAAGGCAACTTACAAAAGCAAGAATTAACCGATTTTATCGCTCGGATTTTTCAACACGAGTCCGATCATCTCGACGGTATCGTATTTGTTGATCGCCTAGAAAGCACTCTTGATATGATTACTGAGCAGGAATACCAACAACGAGTAGTTAACAAATAAATGGGAGTGGGGAGTAGTCTATTAATTACGAATTACGAATTATTTAAGTGTGTGATTCGCAAACTTGCTCATGCCGCCACAATTGATATAGTCGCGTTGCTGGCATAGTCATATATAAAACATCTCCAGGACTGAGATTAGTTTCTAATAAATCCCAGCCATGAAGGGTTTGGTGATTTGTTTCTACGTACAAAGGTACACAATCACCAGACATGGCTATATCTTTTACCCAGTGACTACAAAAGACGTGTGAAGGTGTAATCAAAGTTGCAAAAGCTACCCAAAGACTATCTGCTGTGATGCCATTGCCGAGGATTCGTCCCCCAAGTGCAGCAGCAGCAAAAGCTGGGGCTGCCAGTTCAGCAGGACTCAGTACAGCCTCGAAGTCAAATAGCTGTTGTGCTATGCCAGCAAAATCGGGATCGGCATAATGAACAATCACCGGAGTGCTGGGTGTCAAGCCTTTGGCTTTGAGGGCAATTTCCAGATTGGTAGCATCATTGCTAGTCACTGCAAGCACTGCGGCGGCAGAGTCTATATTGCTGGCTTTGAGGATTGTACGAAAACTGGCATCGCCTTGAATTACAGGAATACCCAGTTCGCGGGCAGTGTTGATATATTTGTTGTTGGAGTCGGGTTCAACTACTACAACTTCATGTCCACTGGCGTGGAGTTGCTGGACAATTTTCACTCCAATACCACTCAGTCCACAGACAATGTAGTGAGATCGCTGGGGAATTCGGGCTGCATCCCAAAATTGCTTAAAGCGGCTTCCTAAGACAAAATCGGTGAGCATTGCATACCAAATACCAATAACCACTGCTCCAACTAGCATCATCACAACGGTAAATAATTTAATACTGTTGGGAGCATTTTCTACTACTTTGTCATTACCACCCGCTCCAGTAATCATGCCTACAGAAAAATATAGTGCATCGACAGGAGACAAACTCAACTCAGCCGACATATAGGTGAGTGTAGCAATCAGAATAACTGCGAGTAACACGACAGCACCCACCACTACCGATCGCCCGTGTTGCTGAAACTGACTAAAATTAGTTAGCACTTTCAGTAGTTTTTTAATCAACGATCTCCGGTGAGAACGAAGGCGGGGTTGTGTACCAATAATTAAGCGATCGCCTACTTTTATCTCTTGTCCAGATATGACAGCTGATACCAAATCCATCTCGCCTTTTACTGGCAAGTAATAAATCAGCATCCGCGATCGATCTTCCCACAATTCACTTAGCCTTCGACCTTTCCAGAAGTGATTTTCATCAATGTATTCTTCATGAATCGGCCAAGTTTGCTGAAATAATTTGATTTGTCCGATCGCTCGGTTTCCCATTGCTGCAAAGGTGAATACGGGTGCTGCTAATCCCACAACACTCATACTCAAGTGGTCTGGCAAACTTTGATCTAGGCGTTCCCCCAAATTTGTATTATACAAACGGTTGATAATCCGAATCTGGGAATTCAGCATCCGCGCTTGCATCATAATAGACAAATTCAGAGCATCTTTAGAGCCAGAGATGACTAAAGTGTGTGCCTCTTGAATTCCTGCTGCTGTTAAGGTAGCAGCTGCTTGTAAATCGCCAACAATCACATCCCCTGCTGTTTCGCCAGGGATAGATTGGTGATGAATGCCAACAACTAAGGCTCCCTGGTCTCTCAGCAAACGAAAGGTTTTATATCCGGTACGTCCTAAGCCACAAACAATAATTCGGGGTTTCATGAAACGGCAGCATTTTTTACAGGCAGGGCTGCATTTCTAGTTATTTACCAATATTGTTGCCCAATTTCCGGGAATATAACTGTAGCTGACAACACGATTATTTCAATCGGAGGCAGGAGGCAGGATAGCGCAGCGTTAGCGAGTCCGCGAGCATCGGCAGGAGGCAGAAGGCAGGAAGAGGATTATAAATTTGATGATTGAGGGTAAAAGGTTTTAGTTTTGCTTTCGTACAACGTAGCAGTGGTACATGTCCTCAAACAATTGGACTGTGGTGGTTTCTTCTCCCTTACGAAGGCGGTGCTGAACATACGGTAGTGGCTGATACCAGAGAGTTTGCAGATACAACTAAATTAGTTTCATCTAATAAGCAGTTTGTGGAATTTGTTTCACCTTTACGGAGCAATTATGCTTCTTGTGTAGGTCAAACTCGTGGGCAGGGATATAATTTCTACAATGTAGAATTTAAGAATAAAAAAGCTTATTTCCGTGTGGATTTGCGCAAAATTGATGCACCCCTTAGCCTAATCACTTACAAAAGTGTAGTGGCTTCTCGCCCTTATGTCAGATGGGCGATAGCTGACTAACTCCTTACTAACTCCTTAAATAGGAGAGTTTTTCTAGGCAGGGGCTTCAACAGCTAATAAAAACAGCCAATAAAATAATATAGAAAAATATGGCAATTTTTGTAGGTTGTGATACGCTATCTGCTTGAGGAGTGTGGAGGAACCGAAAATGGCAAAGCTGCGCGTAGGGTTACTGTTTGGCGGTCGTTCGGGAGAACATGAAGTTTCAATCAAATCAGCACAGGCGATCGCTAAAGCCTTAAGTGCAGAGCAAAATGCTAGTAAGTACAAAATACTGCCTTTTTACATCCAAAAAGATGGACGCTGGCTAGCCGGAGACGCACCCCAAAAGGTTTTAGAAACCGGCACTCCGCTACTGGAATCTGAACAATCAACATCTGCTGGAAATCTCACATCCAACCCTCAAGCTCAAACCCTCAGCAAGTGGCAATATCCCTCTCAAGTTGCGGATGTAGATGTTTGGTTTCCCATTCTCCACGGCCCCAACGGTGAAGATGGAACAATTCAAGGGTTACTCACTTTGATGCAAGTCCCCTTTGTTGGTTCTGGGGTGTTAGGTTCGGCAGTGGGGATGGATAAAATCGCCATGAAAATGGCCTTTGAGCAAGCCGGACTAGCACAGGTAAAATATAAGGCGATAACTAGAGCGCAAGTTTGGTCTAATCCTTGCGTATTTCCGAAATTGTGTGATGAAATTGAGGCAGTATTAGGTTATCCCGCTTTTGTTAAGCCTGCTAATTTGGGTTCATCAGTGGGTATTGCCAAAGTGCGATCGCGCCAAGAATTAGAAGCCGCTTTAGATAATGCTGCTAGTTATGACCGAAGGCTGGTTGTGGAAGCTGGTGTCGTAGCCAGGGAAGTCGAGTGTGCTGTTTTAGGAAACGACCAACCTCAAGCCTCTGTCATTGGAGAGATTACTTATGACAGCGATTTTTATGATTATGAAACTAAGTATACTGAGGGCCGCGCAGATTTACTGATCCCTGCACAACTTCCAGATGCGATCGCCCGTCAAATTCAGGACATGGCTTTACAAGCTTTTGCAGCGGTTGATGCTGCGGGGTTAGCAAGGGTAGATTTTTTCTACGTGGAAGCGACAAAAGAAGTTTTGATTAATGAAATAAATACGTTGCCAGGCTTTACTGCGACTAGTATGTACCCCCAACTTTGGGCCCATAGTGGAGTCTCCTTTCCAGAATTAGTTGATCGGTTAATTCAACTTGCTCTTGAAAGGCATTCTCCTAGCTAACAGAGAAAACAAACGAACTGATTTTTAAATTTTTACAGTAAAAAGTCACAATAAATACAGAATTTTGGCAAAATTTAGCCAGATTTAGTAGCCTATATTTTACAAAAAAGCTACTTAAATCTGAACTTTTGTTACGGATACCTGATGCTTAACTCCTCCAGTACAATTTATTGACTAGAGGGGTACAAATCTGAAAGTAATCATGGAAAAAAGTCAGAGTGTACAGCGCGAGCGAACCCAACTAAGAGGGGCTACTCCAGAGCTGACAAACAGGAAATCGAGATTAAAACAAAGCTCGAACGTTCTGATATATCTGGTTGCACATCATCCTTGGCTATTGTTAACTGGGTGTTTAGCCATGTTTTTAGGAGGTGGTGCCTTTGCCCTGTATAGCTTAGGTAATGCTGGACAGGTAACACAAGAAGAACCAGAAAAAATCCCAGTTATAGTTGAAGAACCAATCAATGCGCCTTCCGAGAATAGTAATCCTACACCTTTATGGATGGTGGCTGCGATCGTCTTCAGCTGTGGTAGTGGTTCCTTGCTCATTTTCCGAATGCTCAACCGGACAACCCAACCGCAAAAAGTCCAAAAACAGATTAACCGTCATCAGGCACGCTTGGCACAGAACCATTACCAAAGATTGGAGCCACGCCTTCCCAAGAACCAGCCAATCTTTGTGCCACAGCCACAACTGATGCCTATGATGCAGATGCGACCTAAAACAAAACATTTGGTGACGGTTCTGCCAGCAGAACACAAGCACCACTTGGATATGCGCACAGACTCTTTGGCAGACTTGATGGATCTTCGTAAAGATAGTTCATTGTCTGCAATTTTACGCCAGTATTAAAGTTCCTGTAAAGCAAAAACCTTTCAAAATAATATTTTTTGCGAATTAAGGCACGGTTATACCGTGCCTTTACTAATATCTAGAGGATATATAGCTGTTCTCACTTCGGTGCAACCCCACCCCGTATTTGCTGACGCAAACACTCCCTTCTCTTTGCTAAGGAGAAGGGTTGCGGTGAACGCGCTTAAAAAATGATCTTGCTGAAAAAAAAAGCAGCAGTCTGTCCAGTTAAACTGATAAGGTTGAAAATAGCAGATCAAGCAGTGAATAACATAGTGCGGTTAGTTTTGACAGCAATATTGCTGGTGTTAGTGACAGCTTGTGGCAGTATTGGACTGCTACCGACTAGCGAGTTAGTGCAAAAAGCGATCGCACTTGGGCTAGAGCAAACTCAACAAAAACTTAGCCAACAGTTGGATCTAGATTTTCAAGGATTTGAAATCAAGCGGCTATCAATTACCCAAGAACAACCTCTAACGATTGAAAATTTACCAGCTTTCCGCGTTCGGGGAACCTACGACTTGATTGTAAAACTACCAAAACGGCGCTTGACGCAACCAAAAAAACCTTTTGACGTTTACCTACAAATTCAGCAAGAAGGCAAAACCTGGCGATTGCTGCTTCCAGAAAAAGGTAGTAAAGATGCTCAATCAATTTGGCGTAGCTATCTTATCGAATAGCTGGAATGTGCAACTAGAAAAACCATCACAATCTATTTCTGCTGCTACTTTCGCCAAAAGGCTAGCAAAGATACTCAACCTAATTGGCGTAGCTATTTCATCGAAAAACTGGTGTGTGCAAATAGAAAAACCATCACAATGATTCCCGTATAACTGCTGGGCTATAATCATGATCGAGGTGATAGTTTCACCGGAGACAGGGCAAAATGTATATCAACTTTTTCATCAGTTCCATTATTGGAATTGTGGTTTCGGTGCTGGTGGCTTTTGGCTTACTGCAATGGTTGCATATCCCTGCTGGTAATTTTCTTGATTGGGTGATTGGTGGTGCAAGTTTTTGGTGGCTGTTGGTAATTGTTACAGTACCGTGGAATGTGCATTTTCAAGCGAAAGAAGTCTTAGCAGAAGCAGCACAATCAACTGAGAAAGGCATTCCAGTTGATGAGAAACAAGTAAAATATGTGACAGTGTTGGCAAAGCGATCGCTCTGGGTTGCCATTGCTTTACACTTGTTCTCAGCCGTTGGTCTTTATACTCTTGCTGCCACTGGTATTAGTACGGTTGGATATATAAGTTCTGGTGCAGCTTTGTTATTAACAATTCTGCGTCCAGCGATTCGGGCGTATGAGTATTTATATATACGGTTAGCGATGATTCGCCAAGAATGGAAGTATCCGCGCGAAGATATTTTTGAACTGCGCGATCGCTTCTCTATATTGGAACAAAAAATCCAGTTATTAGAGGAGCAACTCAACCCAGAACAATCTTATTCATTACCCGCAACTCAACAACGCTTTGCCGAAGAGACTCGTAAAGATTTAGCCCGGATTGCGGCTAATTTAGAAGAATTACGGGCGACAAATCAAACTGAACATGAGCGTTTGGGGAGAGAGACCAGAAATGCGATCGCACAACTTTCTAGTGATGGACAATTTCTCGATCATGTCCGCGAAATTATTCGATTTTTTAAGACTGCTTAATTATTGCTCTCATGGTTATAGCAGTTCTGGTTTACATGAAGTAAATTTTTCAACCTCACCCCCAACCCCTCTCCTTACCAAGGAGAGGGGTATTTTTGTGCCAGCAAATACGGGGGTAAGGTTCCGACTGTATATGTTATAACTTTGTACGGTTAATGTTTGGTGAAGCTCACATAACTTCAGGAGTACTTACGGTGAATCAAATACAACTGACTTTAACTATTGGTTACTTGTTAATGACATGCTATTTTTTAAGCAATTGGTTAATATTTTCTCTACGTCATCCTGCTTCCACTCCAGAAGATAAATTTTTATCGGTTGTGATATTTCTGGTAACAACTATCTTCTGGCCTTTGATGGTTCCAATGTCTTGTTTAGAAATGGTTCAAAAAAAGCAAATAGACTTTAATAAAATGATTTCTGTTATTTTAGCAATATTTGTATTTAGTATTTCATATTATTTAACTGAATAATTAATAATTTCTCCTCACCAATTGCATAGATATTAAAGAGAAGCCAGAGGTTTGACTTATTACCCTCCGGCTTCGTTGTGCACAACTACCTTTACTTGTTAGGCAGTCTATTTATTGAATTTGGAATTTCCTAACGGCGTCTGCTGCCAAAACCACTTGAGCGGCGAGGTGCTGTACTACGCCCACTACCAAAACCACTACCAGAGTTGCGTCTGGGTGAAGTAGCTCTGCCAGAGGGCCGCAACGTACTACCACCAAAACCAGAACCAGAAGGACGATTATTACCTGTAGTACTACGCGGTGTATTGCGTACAGTTGAATTTCCAGGATATGACCTTCTAATTGTTCCTGTATTGCGGAACGCAGTGCGATTTCTCACGGCTGCGGGTTGCGTGTTGTACCGAGTTTGGTAGCTTTGAACTGCTTGGCCATAGCTTCCGCCATATCCACCAAAGCCAGTTAATCCTTGTCCTGATTGATAGACAGGGGGTACATAATACTGAGGTCTAAACAACATACTACCAATTGCCTGACCGGCCAAGCTACCAGCCACAGACCCAGCAAAGGGTGCCCAGAAGCTATTTTCTCGACGGACTACAACTGTCTCTTGTTGTCCTGTTTGAGGATTGGTTTTATTCTCGGTAACGTTGTGGACGTACTCAATTTTAAAGTCTTCCGTTAGATATAAAACTGGTTGTCCTTTATCTACCTTTAGATATGTCTTTTTACCCTGCTTAATTTCATCATCAGTTAACCGTGCCATTTGCAAATTTTCGGTTGCAAAGGTTGGGGGCTTATTGTTAAGTAAAAACAGGTTATACTCACCAGTTGCATCGTCGTATGTAGCTTGTTGTATTTGATACTCTCCGTCACTCAACTTTGTGTTAGTGGAGGTTTGGCTAACGTTCTTAGCCGGAGGGGTAGTTTCGTTTCCCCCACCGCAAGCAACAGTTGTCATACACAAACTCAGAGCTAAAAAAACGGCTGTAAATTTACGTACTATGGTCATGATCATTGGATTATTGTCCTATCTCTGAGCTTAACAATTTCTCGATGTGAGTAGTAAGTACGGACTACCCAACAGATTACAAAGGAATCAATTCTGGGTAATATTGCAATAGTTGATCGCTAGTGAGTTCATCGCCTAACTGTGCTGGCGAGAAATGTACTTGGATTGCCTTCAATCTATGTTTATAATGCAAATTTATCAATGCTTTCAATCCTTCCTTGAGTGCCTGAACGTTAGAAAGATCAGTTTCTAACTCTGGTACTTCTCCTTCATAAGCTACTGTAAGCATCACAATGACGTTGCGGGTTACAGGTATAGATAAAGGTTCATTCAATCCAGAGTCAGAACTGTAATCTGGTTCACTGAGATATCTTTGGGCAGAGTCAGTAAATAATTCATTCACGTAATCTCCTGCCTCGCCTTCATCAAAAAATACATCGCCTTCGTTGGCAGCAGAAAGCCAATATTCATCGTATTGCAATAAGGTTTGGCTAATTTCTACCAATCCTTCTCCCAAAACTTCTAAGTCGCCATCGGCATCGATCGCATCCCGTCCAGCACTATTTAATACTCCCAAAATTGGTGCTACCTCACCTCCTCCTAAGTGCAGAAATAGGCGAAATACTACATAGCGAGTTCGACCGATCATTTTATTAAAGGTATCGCGCATTCTTTCCTCCAAATTTTATTTTTTCATTAGTTTTGACTTTAATAACTAATGACTAATATAGTGAAATCCCTTGACAAATTCCATAACCATATTTAACGAGGGTAATATATCATATTTTGTTGATTCAGTGGCTATATCATCATAAATTAAAGCATTGAGTGCAGAACGATTAATAAATCTTTTCCCAAAGTTGGGATGGTCATAAACCATCAAAGTGTGGGCGCTGGAATTCGTTAAAACTATTTGGGTTGGGGCTTTGCAAAAATTTAACTTTGCGGCTACTTCGATATTTTTTTTCATCTGTTTAATTGTTGTAGCCTGACTCATGGCTTGATCTAGAAGAATATTTAATTGTTTCAGCATCTGGGGCGATTTTAAATCTTGGTTTGCAACAACTTCACTGTTAATAATTTCCACCAGACTGGAAATATTCTTTTGGGTAGATGCTGCATCTAGAAAGGGAAGAATCACAATGTAAGCAGTAGGAAATAATGCTTCATCGCTATCTACATGAAATGTGAAAACAGTTCGACGACGACTACTTTCGATGCTTGGAGGTTGTTTCAGTCCCCGGTATTCCTGAGCAATTTGATAGTAAGCGCCAGCGATCGCAAAATTAGCTTCGTGTTCTATGGGCGCATCAACAATAATTCGGATTGTTGGCGGTGTTTCGTTAAAAAAGTCTCGTGAGTCTTCCGAATGAAACTTTTGGATAATGGAGCGATCGCCTGCGGGGCTAAGATCAACCCATTCACAAATCATGCCTTCAGTTTTTAAACCAAACCTGGAGGTGGCATAAAGCTTTGCTCCAGTTAATGTTGCTCCTGTTAAGTCAGCACCAATCCATTCCGCCCTAATTAATTTTGCCTGAGTTAAATCGGCGTGGATGAAAATTGTATTTGTTAAATTGGCATTGCTTAAATCTGCGCCAATTAAACTAGCTCCGCTCAATTTTGCACCGCTCAAATCTGCCCACCGGAGATTTGCGCCGCTCAAATCTGCCCATCGGAGGTTCGCCCCGCTCAAATCTGCTCCGCTCAAGTTAGCATGGCTGAGATTCGCTTGTCTGAGTTCGGCATCTCGTAAATTTGCGCCGCTAATGTCAGAACGACTGAGATCACTGGCATTTAAGTTAGCCATCTCTAAGTTTGCTCCTGTCAAGAAAGCGCCTCTTAAGACAGCTTCACTCAAGTTAGCGTGACGGAGATTCGCTTGGCGGAGTGTCGCCTCTCGCAAATCGGCACTGGTGAGGTCAGCCTCCGACAAGTCGGCGCGACTGAGATCAGCGCGAATTAACTCGGCGCGGATCAACGTGGCTCCTCTAAGTTGAGCGCGACCCAGATCCGCTCGAATCAAATTAGCGACGTTGAGGCTGGCGTTGTTTAGGATGGCGCTACATAGATTCGCCCCACTTAGTCTTGCTACATTCAGCTTGGCATTGCTCAAGTTAGCTTCACTCAGATTCGCGCCACTTAGGTTGACTATACTCAAATTAGCATCGCTAAGATTTACGCCAGTGAGTTTGGCCCCACTCAGGTTAGCTTCCGCGAGGTCAACACCACTAAAGTTTAAGACTCCTGCTGCGTATTGTTCCAGTAATTCCTCTACAGTCATTGATGCTACCCCTTGGATGCCAACTTTAATAGTTGGTAAAGTCATAAAAAACGGAATGTCAAAATCAAAAATGAATATTGGGATTTTAGGACTGGGACTGATAGGCGGATCTTTGGGTTTTGATTTGCGATCGCAAGGACATCATATCTTAGGAGTCAGTCGCCGTGAATCAACCTGTCAAAAGGCAGTTGCTCTCGGCAGTGTTGATGAAGCATCCGTTGATCTGAGTCTATTGGCAGCCGCAGAGGTTGTATTTATTTGTACACCTCTAGCGCTTATTGTGCCCCAATTTGAACAGTTGATCGCTCATTTATCTACCACTACCGTCGTAACTGATGTGGGTTCGGCGAAAGCACAGATAGTCAAGGCGATTTCTCCCCTGTGGGATAATTTTATCGGCGGTCACCCAATGGCGGGAAGGACAGACAGTGGAATAGAAGCTGCACAGCGACATTTATTTGTTGATAAGCCTTATGTATTAACACCGATATCTACAACACCAATTAGTGCAATTACGGTTGTGGAAGAAATTGTGCGATCGCTTGGGGCTAATATCTACCATTGTCAACCTGAGCAACATGACCGCGCTGTTAGTTGGATTTCCCATTTACCTGTAATGGTCAGTTCCTCCTTGATTGCTGCTTGTTTGAGTGAAACTGACCCCGATGTGTTGGAATTAGCCCAAAAGTTAGCTAGTTCAGGTTTTCGGGATACCAGCCGTGTGGGTGGTGGAAATTCAGAATTAGGCGTGATGATGGCGCGGTATAATCGTCAAGCATTGCTGCGATCGCTGCAACAGTATCGCCAAAATCTCGATGAGTTGACTAACTTAATTGAGCAAGAAAATTGGGCAGTTTTAGAGCAAAAGTTGAAATCAACTGGTAAGGCACGACCTAATTTTGTTGATTAGTTTAAGGGTGCGTTATGTTATTGATAACGCACCCATTTCAACATTTTGTGAGTTAATTGTTTATTGGTTGTGAATGCTTTTTGAGGTAGTTAATCAAGCCGCGTAGCTGCTTTCTTAGCAAATCAATAAATATAGCCATTTAATAATTGTAACAGCAAAATCTTTACAAAATGCTACTCGCCAGTTTTATCGTCACCAAACTGATGTACTATACAGATAAATTTACAAAAATCAACAATGGTAGAACGCCCAATCAAGAAATCGGAACGTCAGTCCCAAGCAAGCACTGACAATAACTCCGAAAATACGGATTCTATAGCTCCTATTGAATCCAACCCCAAAAGCTCCAAACCGAGCCGTAATCGCTCGTCTGGCACTGGGAAAAAAGCATCCTATGGGGATGAAAACAGACAGCAGGGGAATCCTGCCCTAGCGCGTGGACCAAAACCCGTTAAACCTCCAGTCAAAGTCCAAACAGAAGAACTTGAAACCGAATCGGAAACTATCTCTGAGGAGTCTCAAGACTAACATTAATGCTGCGTGTGATGTGGGATGGGAGGCTATAAGCGTATGAAGACTGGAATTTCTGGCTTTGAAAGCAGTTATCATGCCCCACATCACCATTGAGTTATTCTTATGTTGAATGCTTTTACATTAAACTTTAGGTGCATAAAATCAATCAATCTCTTTAACTAGCCATTGCCACTCAGTGACTACAGTGTTGGATATGTTGAGAATTAATTGCTGTCCACCAGAGAGTGGCACATAGAGTTTGAGTGCTTCAGTTTTTGGTAATTTCGGTAAGATATCAGTTAAGTTATATTCGCCCACATTGGGGACGGGTTCAGCTAAAGCGTATGCATCCGATGCATTCAGTAATCTTCCTGCTGCTGTCTCAATCAATAATGGTTGGTGGTGAGCAATTTCAACAACATTAGGAAAAGCAACCAAGCGCAATCGTAAGTCTTTTACTGCACTAGTGTAATTCTGTTTGAACAGCAGTACTTGCCAAGCATATCCTTTTTCATCTTTGATGGATACTTGTGAGTGGTAGCGTAAGACACCCGGAGAGTCATGGTGTTGACGTAGCAGTGCTTGTGCTGATTGCACACTCCATCCACATCCAGTTAATACTAGAAACACTACTAGGGCACAACACCAGAAATATTGTTGAAATTTTCGCTTCATGTGACACATTTTACAGCAAAATTCAGGAACAGAGCCGAAGATGCTCCGCCAAGATGTCAGAATTCAGAAGGGACTCTATTGGTTAACTAAGCCCTAGCATTTCTCCTGCTTACTAATGGCACTTTTGTATGTAGGCGGCGAGTTAGTGCAAATTAAATTCGGACTCCTATTAGCTTTATCTGGAATTTTTCAAAGTCTTTTATTCTTTTTTATTTTGGCAGCAGAGATATTAATTTACAACAGAGTACGAGTGATGTAATAGGGAAGTGGGGGGATGAGGGAGTAAATAATAGGGACTAAATTCTTCCCAATGCCTAATGACTAATATTTAAGGAGATTTAATGTGTCTAATCTTAAATTATCACCGTTATTAAAGGTAGTAGTTATTACATTGCTTGCTGGTGTAGCTAGTGGGGGTACCAGTCTGCTTGTAGGCACAACTAAACTTGACCATCTGTTCGAAATTCAAAAGCCAAAAGGCGAGAGTGCTAAAACGAGTTTAGGTAGGAAAATGAGTGCAGATGCAGAGTCTATCACCCCAGCTAAAGACCAGATGAATGAAGTACCAAAGCCTTTTCAGGGAACAATCATTTATCAGGCGAAACTAAAAGCAAATGAGAAAGTCATCGCTTTGACCTTTGATGATGGCCCTGACCCCAAAAATACGGTACAGATTTTAGAAATTTTGAAGAAAAATAATATTAAAGCGACATTCTTTATGCTTGGGCAAATGGTAAAGTCTTTTCCCCAAGTTGCCAAGCAAGTGGCTGCTGATGGTCATGTAATTGGGAATCATACATGGCATCATTGGTATCGTCACATGGACGCAGCTACTGCGGCTAATGAAATAAATCACACAGCAGACATCATCTACAAGACTACAGGAGTGAAAACTACTTTGTTTCGTCCTCCTGGCGGCTTTTTGAATAATGGATTAGCCGACTACGCCAAAAATCAGAATTACGCTGTCATGATGTGGTCACAAGAGTCGGGAGACGCTAAACGTCCTTCGCCTCAAGTGCCAACATTGGTCAAAAATGTGCTAAACAACGCCAAACCAGGGGCAATTGTCCTGATGCATGATGGTGGTGGCAATCGTTCTCGGACTGTCCAAGCTTTACCACAAATTATCAATGCTTTGAAGGCGCAGGGTTATAGATTTGTGACAATTATTCAACTACTGGAAATCCAAGCCCAAGAAAAAAATTTGGTAACAGCAGCATCACCTGTCGTCACAAATCATGAACATCCAAATCATCAGCTTAATCATCAGTGATATGCTACGGGCAGCTACACCTCAAATTTTGGCGACACTAGGTAAATTAGTGACTACCTTTTTGTCCTACTCATTAGGAGTTTTGAATTTGGAGTAATCAGTATCAACTGTACCTACTTGCTTGCGAAAAGAATAAATTTTTAATTTTTAATTTTTAATTGTTCATGATGCAGCCTCCATTTTTTCAACCGATTACGCAACGTCCAGGATTAAAATTGCCGAATAATGCCAGAGTTGCTGTGTGGGTGGTGATGAATGTAGAACATTTCAGTTTTGGCACACTAGGAACAGCAATTCAACCTCATTTAAATAGTTATCCAGAAATTGCTAACTATGGTTGGCGAGACTATGGGAATCGTGTTGGTATTTGGCGTTTATTTGAACTATTTGCCGAATTAGAAATTCCGGTAACAGCCGCAGTTAACGGCGAAATTTGTACATTTTACCCCGAAATTATGGCAGCCATACAGAAATATGGCTGGGAAGTGATGGCACATGGCATTAATAATTCTACTGGTCATAGTGGCATGGATCGGGAAACAGAAATAGATATAATTGATAGAACTCTAATTTTGCTACATCAAGCTACTGGAAAAACACCTAAAGGCTGGTTAACTCCAGGATTTTCGATTACCGAATCAACTTTTGAATTATTGTATTCAGCCGGAATTGTTTACACCGCTGACTGGGCAAACGATGACCAACCTTATTGGTATCCATTACCCAATGGTCGTTTGTTGGCTATTCCTTATACCATAGAAGCAAATGATATTAGCTTATGTTTGAGTAACCGATTTTCTGGTGTAGAATTTGCCCAAGCAATAATAGACCAATTTGACCAACTCTGGCAAGATGGAGAATCCCAAGGACGAGTAATGGCAATTGGCTTGCATCCATTTATTGTTGGTCAACCACTGCGGTTAAAATATTTGAAACAATGTTTACTACATATTAAAAATAAACCTGATACTTGGCTAGCTACAGGCGAAGGTATTTACAATTGGATAAATCAATCACAATAAAATCATTCCTCTCTCTGCATCCTCTGCGGTAACTTGCGGCAAGCCACTACGTGTCTACGTTAAAACTATGACTATTTCACAAAACCAAATTCTAAAAATCCCTGTAATCGAAGCCGACACAGAAAACATCAAACCTTATGGACATCTATTAGGCGATGAAGTCAGCAAACCTGGATTAGGAATTCCCTTTTATCAAGAAAGAGTAATAGAAGGCGACAATATTGACTTTAGCTATCGGGGAACAGCAACCTTCAGAACAGCAAAAATCATGCCAGGATATCCACCGATAATCTGGCTAGAACGCCATATGCACATGACCCAAATGTTTATCGGTTTGGGACAATCACCATTTATTATGGTGTTAGCATCGCCTAATCACGATAATGGCGAAACCTTGCCAGACTTAAATCAAGTGAAAGCATTGCGGTTCTCCCCTGGCTACGGATTATTGCTACATATTGGCACCTGGCATGATTTTCCCATAGCTTGCGATCGCTCCGTCATCATTCTCACGGCAAATTCTGATGAAGTCGTCACTGCCTTAAATCAAATGCAGACACCAGACGAGATGAATCAAGGCGATGTTTATAAGATTTCCCTACCCAAAAGATTAGGCTATACAATTCAGCTAGATATTTAATACAACCCTGAAAAACCTCTGCGTTTAAATAAAAGATGGATTTGCCAAATGTCGAAACTTATTTAAATCCTGAGAATATTCAAACTATCACCAATTGGGGTGAAAGTTGGGCTTGGTTAGCTGGTGGAACGTGGCTATTTTCCGAACCACAACCATATCTAAAAGTATTGGTAGACATTCAGCATTTAGGATGGTCAGAAATTGAGGTTGAAGAAAATTATTTAGCTATTGGTGCGACTTGTCCATTAATTAAATTATTAGAATATCCCTGGTTAGCAGAATGGACAGCAGTCGAGGGATTAAAAAGTGCGATTAATGGACTAGCAGCATCATTAAAAATAATTAATGTAGCAACAGTGGGAGGTAATATTTGTCTTGCTTTATCAGTGGGAACCTTAGCACCATTAATGGTGGCCTTGAGTGCAACTTATGAAATTTACAATATTAAAGGAGAGTTACATCAAGTCGCGGCAAAAGATTTTCAGCTTGGTTTTAAATCCACAATTTTGCAACCAGGAGAAATATTAAGGCGGGTTTTGATTCCATTATCCCATTTAAAATGGAAAATTAATTATCAACGCTTTGGAATTACAGCAACTGACCCAGCTTTAGCAATTGTGGTAAGCACTAGCAATTATCAACAAGTGCGCTGTGTTATTGGTGCTAGTGTTGCTGCACCCCAACTGCTAGAATTTGACGATGTAGAGATGAAAGATTTCGCGTTTTTACAGAAGGTAAATTTTATTGAAGATGCCAAGGCGAGTGCAATTTATCGTCGAGAATTAACGGCAGTTTTAATCAAGCGATCGCTATCAGCTTTATTATGCCAGAAAACTTAAAATTTGAAGTTAATAATCAATCTTATACACAAACTTGTCACCCTGGAACTAGCCTTTTAAGTTTATTACGTCAATTAGGCTGCTTTAGTGTTCATCGTGTTTGCGATTCTGGCGATTGTGGTGCTTGTACAGTTTGGGTAAATAATACACCTATCCATAGTTGCATTTATCCGGCAATGCGAATTAAAAATCAATCGGTAACTACTATTGAAGGACTTTCCCAGAATGGTAAACTTGCGCCGATGCAGCAAGCATTTCTGGAAGCACAAGGTTTTCAATGTGGTTTTTGCACTCCTGGAATGATTATGAGTGCAATAAAATTGCCGGAATTATCAGAAGATGAATTGCGTTTAGCTTTAAAAGGAAACCTCTGTCGCTGTACTGGATACCAAGCGATTATTGACAGTATTCGACTTTCTCAAAACTCCTCACTCCCTACTCAAAACTCCCCACTCCCCACTCGCCACTCAGTAGGAGAAAGCATTCCCAAACAGGATGGTGCAGCAATTGTCAGCGGAAAAGCGTCCTATACAGGAGATATTTCACCATCTGGATTATTACATCTTAAAGTACTGCGATCGCCTCATCCCCACGCCCGTATCTGCAAAATTGACACCCAAGAAGCCAAAGCACTCCCCGGCGTTGTTGCAATTTTCACCCACGAAGATGTACCCAGAATACCTTATACCACCGCCGGACACGCCGAACCAGTACCCGATCCGTTAGATCATTACCTATTAGATAATAAAGTAAGATTTGTAGGCGATCGCATTGCTGCTGTAGTTGCAGAATCACCAATTATTGCCGAACAAGCTTGTCAACTAATTACCGTCGATTATGAAATATTACCATATATTATCGACCCCATGCAAGCAACGAATGATAGCGGCGTTGTGATTCATGATGAACCAGAATCATTACAAATTCCTGATAGGAACCGCAACATTGCTGGACAAATTTTTCTTGAATCTGGTGATTTAGAAAAGGGCTTTTCCGAATCAGATTTAATTGTCGAAAACACTTACAAATTACCAGCAGTACAACACGTTCACCTAGAACCCCATATTACTATTAGTTGGCTAGAATCAGATGGTACTCTAGTTGTGCGTACCAGTACCCAAGTTCCATTTCACTGTCAGCGGTTACTCTCAAAAATTTTCAACTTCCCTCAAGATAAAATTCGTGTTTATAAAGCCCAACTTGGCGGTGGATTTGGTAACAAACAAGAAATCTTATCAGAAGACCTCTGTGTTTTAGCAACCCTCCGCACAGGTAAACCCGTGCAGTGGGAATTTACCAGGAAAGAGGAATTTACAGCCACAAATAGCCGCCATGCGATGACAATCAAAATCAAAAGTGGTGTCAAGGCAGATGGTACACTTGTTGCCCAAGATATGGAAATAATTGGTAACACAGGTGCTTATGGCAATCATGGACAGACAGTAGTATTTTTATCAGGTTATATCCCTCTAGGTTTATATCGTTGTCCAAATAAAAGATTGCGGGGTTTTGCAGTCTATACAAATACAATGCCAGCGGGTGCATTTCGCGGTTATGGTGCAACTCAAGGCACTTTTGCAATTGAAAGTCAAATCGATGAAATTGCTCACAAGCTCAATATTAACCCTATAGAAATGCGTTTGAAAAATCTGATTCGTCCGGGAGATGTAATTAATTTAGGGAAGTCGGAAGACCATTTTAATTTAATTGGTAGTTACGGCGTTCTTGAATGCTGGGAAAAAGTTACGCAGTCACTTGGTTACGTTCCTGGTACACCACCAAGCGTAGAAGGTTATCGCCGCCGTGGTGTGGGATTTGCCATTTCTATGCAAGGTAGCGGATTATCTAAAATCCACATTGCCAAAGTTAAATTAACACTTTTAGCTGATAGTAAATATGAATTAAGAACTGGTTCCGTAGATGTTGGGACTGGTTCAGATACTACCTTACGGCAAATAGCAGCAGAAGTTTTAGGTGTGAGTGTTGCAGATATTAATATTATCTCTGGAGATACTCAACAAACACCTTTTGATGCTGGTTCTTATGCTTCTGCAACAGTTTACATTTCTGGACAAGCAGTCAAATTAGCGGCTGAAAAATTACATAAGAGATTAGAAAACGAACCGCAGAGACACAAAGGAAGCAGAGAAGAAATAAGTGAAGAGGTAACTTATGCAGCAGATGAATCAACTTTAACTTTTGCTGTTCAAGGTGTGGAAGTAGAAGTTGATATAGAAACAGGTAAAATTCAAGTTTTACGATGTGTGCAAGCAATTGATTTAGGTAAAGCAATTAATCCGCGAATTTGTCACGGACAAGCAATCGGTGGAATAGCAATGGGAATTGGCTATGCTTTAAGTGAAGAACTATTATTTGATGAACAAGGATGTATTTTAAACTCAACATTGCGAGAATATCGCATCCCCACAGCGGCAGATATGCCACCAATAGAAGTAATTTTAATAGAACAAGCCGACCCCCACGGCCCATTTGGTGCTAAAGGTGTCGGGGAAATTACCACCAATTGTACAGCGCCAGCTATTGCAAATGCGATTCGCGCTGCGCTTGCGATCGCTTCGCATAACGCTAACGCCACAGGTTGTAGACTATACCAACTCCCCATGACACCCGAAAGAGTTTGGCGACAACTAAATAACTCTTCACCTTAAACTCTTTTCTTCCTCTGTGTACTCTGCGCCTCTGCGGTTTGTTCTCATCATGCTTAACTTCTATCAACAACTAGCAAAAACTTTAAAAAAAAGTGCTGTAGTTTTAGCCACCGTCACTAGTATCAAAGGTTCCACACCCAGAGAAGTAGGTGCGAAAATGTTCATTAGCGCCGATGGTAAAACAGTGGGAACAATTGGCGGTGGTGCTGGGGAAGCAAAAGTTTATCAGCAAGCTTTGCAAGTACTAAAAACAGGTAAAAAACAATTTGTAGAAATTGATTTATCTGGTGCACGACAACGAGAAACTCAAGGCGTTTGTGGTGGCACAATGCAGGTATTGTTAGAGTTATGGTCAGGTAGTGAAAGCTTAAACTTAGTTAATCAAATTATAGATAGTTTAACATCTGGGCGATCTGGAACAATTATCACGCCCTTTAATACAGATGAAAAACCTTACCTACTCCTAGAAACAGAAGTAATTGCATCTTTACACACCACAGCATTAATTGAACCTTTACTACCACCACCAACATTATTGATTATTGGTGCAGGACATATTGCCGTTTTCCTCGCGCAGGTTGCCCATATAGCAGGTTTTCAAGTTATTGTACAAGACGATCGCTCAGACTTTGCCACAAAAGAAAGATTTCCTGAAGCCTCGCGGGTGCTAGCACAACCTATCAACTCAATTCAAGAAATATTAAATAAAAATACTATTTTATATGTCGCTTTAGTTACCAGAGGTTATCTACAAGACTTAGCAGTTTTACGTCTGCTATGCAAGTATAAAGTAAAATATATTGGCATGGTTGGCAGCAATAAACGAGTCAGCACTGTGTACAAAATACTGCAAAATGAAGGTTACGAGCCGGAATTTTTAGATCAAATATATGCACCAATTGGTTTAGATATTGGTGCTTTAACGCCAGAGGAAATCGCTGTTAGTATCTGTGCTGAGTTAATTAAAGTTCGTCGTGGTGGTACTGGAACTTCTTTATCTGAAAACAATTTAAGTCTCGATAATTAGTTATGATTCCTACAGTCATTGCACCTTAACCCTTAATCCTCTCCACGCTTGCAGCTCGGCAAAAGTTTCTATCTTACCATAAAAAAATTTTGCGCCTAATAATAGTTGGTAAACATCTCCTACTTTAGTTGCTGATTATCGCTGACAAATTCGCCTGATAGTTTACTTACCCTAAAAAGTATATTAGTAATTGAACAGCTAGAGACCGATAAACTATTAACTCCGATACAAAAAAAGTCGTGTTGCATAATTAATGGATGAACTGTTGATATTGTACGTCCATATCATAACCGTAATAGGAACGTTATTTTTACTAATAAATTATCCTGCTTATGCCAATTAATAATAGTCGTCTTGTCACCTATAGTCCTGCTTATACAATTGTTCCTACTTACGAGTGTTTTAATCGCTGTAGTTACTGCAATTTTCGCAGTGAACCGGGTAAAAGTGCATGGATGAGTATCTCAGATGCAGAAAGTATTTTAAAATCACTTCAAAGCGAAAAAGTCTGTGAAATCCTTATCCTTAGCGGGGAAGTGCATCCCCAATCGCCAAAACGTCAAGCGTGGTTTCAACGGATTTATGATTTGTGTGAGTTAGTGCTTGCAATGGGTTTTTTACCACACACCAATGCAGGGCCATTGAGTTTTAAAGAGATGGAAAAGCTCAAGTGTGTGAATGTTTCGATGGGGCTGATGTTGGAACAGTTAACACCAGCATTATTAAATACTGTGCATCGGCACGCACCGAGTAAATTACCAGAAGTTCGTTTACAACAATTGCAATGGGCGGGAGAGTTGCAGATTCCTTTTACAACTGGGTTACTGTTAGGAATTGGAGAAACCGCTGATGATTGGTGGGAAACTTTAGAAGCTATATCTGACTTGCACCAACGTTATCATCACATTCAAGAAGTCATCCTGCAACCTCATAGTCCTGGACATCAGCAAACTTTTGATGCACCACCTTTTGATCCCCATCAATTGCCAGAAGTAATTTTTAGGGCACGTCAAATTTTACCACCAGATATTACTATTCAAATTCCCCCGAATTTAGTTAAGGATGAGCGATGGTTACTTGCTTGTATTGAAGCTGGTGCGCGAGATTTAGGTGGAATTGGGCCAAAAGATGAAGTGAATCCTGATTATCCCCATGTTCAGGAACAGGCTTTGAGAGAAATTTTACAGCCTGCTAGGTGGGAATTGGTGCCGCGATCGCCAGTTTATCCGCAATTTGATAGCTGGTTGTCGGGAGAATTACAAACAGCGGTGAAGCGATCGCGGAATGCTATGTTATTGGTTTAACATGGCTCGCCGAGGTGCAGACAAACACCACCAAAATAGCGTCAAATCAATAGCCGCCGTGAACTAATTCACAATGCATCCCTCAAAGGAGAGAGATAGGAGCCTAAACCCTGTTGTAAAATAGACATATAAGGATTCGGGGGGCCATTTAACTGGTCATAAACGCCTATAGAGACTATTTTTGGAAATCTCCAAGGTTTGAAGTCCAGCCAGCTGAAGCAACTACAGCGGCTGTATCACCAGCGTATACCAGGCGATCGCATCACCACGCCTGAGTTTTCCCAGCGTCTGGCAGCAATTAGCACAGAAGTCAATCAGCCTGTGTGCGCCTACATCAACCGTCGCGGACAAGTGATTCGCGTTGGGGTAGGCACACCGCGTCAAACGCAAATACCACCGATGGAATTGCCCCGTTACGGTGCAGAACGACTCAGTGGTATTCGTTGTATTGCCACCCATCTGAAGCCAGAACCGCCCAACGAAGCGGCGCTCACGGCTATGGCACTACAACGCTTAGATGCCCTTGTTGTCCTAAATATTACCGGAACGGGATTTACACGGCGGGGAGGCGGTGCAACTGGGTATGTCAAAGAAGCTTATCTAGCTCATCTGACACCCCAAGACTCTCGCACCCTGATTCCTAGTCCTGCTGCTGTCAAAGTAGAAGAAAGCCAATTCGGCTTCGCTCACTCTAAACAAATCCAATCCCCAAGTTGGAATATATCGCCACCTCTGGATTTGGATGATCTGGCAGACCAGGATTTAGTAGACTTGGTAGAAAATCTGGAAGCGGAATTCCAGCGCGAATTTATCGCCCAGGAAGTAGATGCTGACCACGATCGCGTGCTGATTGTGGGGCTGATGACCAGTGAGATGACTCCCCTACAATTCCAAGACACCCTAGTGGAATTGGCACGTTTAGTTGATACTGCTGGGGGAGATGTATTACAGACAATACAACAAAAGCGATCGCGCGTTCATCCCCAAACCGTAGTTGGCGAAGGTAAGGTGCAAGAAATTGCCCTAACGGCCCAAACACTAGGGGTTAATCTCGTCGTCTTTGACCGCGACCTCTCACCCTCCCAAGTCCGCAACTTAGAAATGCAAATTGGTATCCGGGTGGTTGACCGCACCGAAGTAATTTTAGATATCTTTGCTCAACGCGCTCAGTCCCGCGCTGGGAAGTTACAAGTAGAACTAGCACAGCTAGAATACATGCAGCCGCGACTAGCTGGTAGAGGACGCACCATGTCCCGATTAGGTGGTGGTATTGGGACTCGTGGCCCTGGTGAAACCAAACTGGAAACTGAACGCCGTGCCATTGGGCAGCGCATTTCCCGACTGCAAAAAGAAGTGAACCAGTTACAAGCCCATCGTTCGCGGTTACGGCAGCGACGGCAGCATCGGGAAGTTCCTTCAGTGGCTTTAGTTGGATATACCAACGCTGGCAAGTCCACTTTGCTGAATGCTCTCACGAATGCAGAAGTTTATACAGCCGACCAGTTATTTGCCACTCTCGATCCTACCACCCGCCGCCTAGTGATTCCTTATGGCGAAACAAATGAACATCAAGAAATTCTCATTACAGATACGGTAGGGTTCATACACGAACTGCCTGCATCGTTAATGGATGCCTTCCGCGCCACTTTGGAGGAAGTCACAGAAGCCGATGCCCTACTACATTTGGTGGATTTGTCTCATCCGGCTTGGTTGCGTCATATTCGCTCAGTCAGAGAAATCCTGGCACAAATGCCAATAACTCCCGGGCCGGCGCTGGTTGTTTTTAACAAGATTGATCAAGCTAATAGTGAGACACTAGCTTTAGCTAGAGAAGAATTCCCCCTAGCGGTGTTTATTTCTGCAAGTCAGCGCTTGGGATTAGAAACCCTACGTCAGCGCCTTGCCAAGCTAATTGAATATGCTGTTGATTCCCGGTAAACACTGAATTTCAATCTATTTTTAGTTTTAAAGAGACCCAGTACTAATACTGGGTTTTTTGTTATATAAAGCCAAAAATAAAGTCTTTTTGAACTAGGACTGGTATTATAGACAACTTCTAATTGAATCTCTAGAGTAGTAAAAGAGCGTCAATGGGTGCATCTGATTTTACATGGATAGCAAACAGCAAATTCCCATCATTAGCAACTGAGTTTTACCATTTTGTTTTCAAAAGATTGATTAACATGAAACATCTATTTTCCACCGCAGCAATACCTTCTTTCTTAGCTGCTACTGCCGTTGTGATATCGTCTTCTGCTTTTGCTCCTGCTAATGCCGCTTCGATGAATTTCACTATCAATGACTTCACAGGTGCGGATACTCAGGTGAAGTTTACCTTAGATGACGCAATAGCAGGGTCTGGCAAAGTTCAGTTTAAAGTAGATTATTTATCCACTGGCAAAAACACAATTGCTGATATACGAGGTGTTTTCTTCAACATTTTTGATGACTCACTTCTCAGTGGCCTCCAAGTAGTAGGCACAGATGTGACAGCCAGCAAATTCGGTACTGCTGGAACAGTTGACTCTGTTGGCAGCAGTAACAACAATCTGAACGGCAATGGCAACCAACACAACTACTTTGATGCTGGGATAGAAATTGGTCAAGAAGGTATAAGTAAAGGAAAAGGGGACATTCAATCGACGACCTTTACCCTATCACACAATTCAATAGCTCTAACGTTGGCTCAGTTTTCTCAGCAAAACTTTGGAGTGCGCCTAATGAGCGTCGGTTCTGGAAGCAATCGTGAAGACAGTAGCAAACTCAAAGGACAAGCCCCTTACTACACACCCCCACCACCTCCACCTCAAAAGGTACCTGAGCCTACTACAATAGCTGCCCTTGGTCTGTTTGCTCTGGGTGCACTGAGAGTAGCAAAGAAAAAGCCTTTAGTGTCAGCTTCAATAACAGTCGCCTAGAAGCTCCATTGGGAGACACCAGATCCACCCCCTTATAGAATATACAGGTAGGTCACCATATTCTGAATTCGCATCATGTGTGTCTCCCTTATTACTATAAAATTTGCTTATTAACTACGCATTTAAACATCATATTACTGATTTATGTAAATCCAGTTAGCCACTTTTGAAGATCAAGTCAAAACGGGATAGAGCAGCTATGGTCAGTGGCAAAGTTCTAAAATTAAGAAGTATTAAATCAATTTGAGGACTTTATGGCTGCAAAAGTAGAAATCTACACTTGGAGAACTTGCCCGTTTTGTATCCGTGCCAAAAGTTTGCTGAAGAACAAGGGCGTTGAATTTATCGAATACAGTATTGATGGAGATGAGGCAGCCAGAAATAAAATGGCTCAAAGAGCAAATGGACGGCGCTCTTTACCGCAAATTTTCATCAATGATGATCATGTTGGTGGTTGTGATGATATCCACGCTTTAGATAGTCAAGGCAAGCTGGATGAACTACTAACTTCTAGCAATAGCGTGTAGGTTCAGAAGATATTGCGATCGCTAGCGACAAGCCGCTGCAAATTACACGGCAGTCGCTACAACTTTAGAAGAGAGAGTACGAACTTTTTTATCACAAAAGTGATATCTATCCACAAGACTTTACCCTCCAGGTTCCACTCAACAGTACACATATACGTCAATTGGTGAGAGCATCAAGAGATAATGGTTAAATAACCATTTAATTTCTTGGTGATTGAGGTACAAAGGGTGAAACTGGCTTTTATCATTGATCCCATCCATCTGCTTGACCCATGTCATGATACCAGTGTTGCCCTAATTGAAGCAGCGCAAATCCTGGGACACGAAGTTTGGGTGACTCAGGCAAATCTGCTGAGTGTGGTGGAGGGCAAAGCTTGGGCTTTCCTACAGCGAGTTGAAGTTGTACCAGTACAGTTGGTGGAGGGACGCTGGGTAGCAGCGAATCTTTGGTATAAGTTGAGCGATTCCTGCTTAACTTCTTTAGAAACAATGGATGCCGTATTTATGCGGACAGATCCACCTGTCAATGATTCCTACCTCTATGCCACCTACATTCTGGATTACATTGATCAAAATAAAACCCTACTGATTAATAGTCCTAGCGGCATCCGAGGGGCAAATGAAAAAATGTATGCCCTCCAGTTTACCAAAGCGATTCCAGAAACGATTGTCAGTGCTGATAAGCAGTTTATCCGGCAATTTGTCGAAGCGAAGGAGGCAGCAGTTCTCAAACCTCTGGGTAACAAAGCTGGGGAAGGAATTTTATTTTTGCAATCAGGCGATCGCAATTTTAATTCCATTGTCGAACTCAGTACCCTCCAAGGTCGAGTGCCAGTAATGGTACAAACCTATTTACCAGAGGCAAAAGAAGGAGATAAGCGAATTATCCTGCTCAATGGCGAACCAATTGGTGCACTCAATCGCCTTTCTAGCGGAACTGATTTTCGCAATAATATGGCAACTGGTGGTACAGTCGCTCAAACCGAAATTACCCAGAGAGAGTATGAAATCTGTACCGAAATAGCCGAACGCTTACGCCAAGACGGCTTAATTTTTGTAGGCATTGATGTTATTGGTGGCTACCTAACTGAAGTTAACGTCACTAGTCCTACCGGAATTCGTGAGATTGATCGCCTAGATGGTGCTCACCTTGGTCATCAGGTTATTCAATGGATTGAACAGGCAGTAAAAATCAAAAAATAAATGCAAATTATTTTTTGCTTCGTGTCCTATTCTCCAGGAAACAGACTTCCTTCGACGCTGGCGTGGGCGTGTTCCCACGCAACTTTCTTTAAGTAAATGTACTTATGTAGATCGAATATGAGTTTAATGGATCGCGGGGGTAGATGTAGCGATATCTACAACGAGCTATGTCTACGTATCTCTAGTTGGGCAGGTCTTCCGGTTTCTTTGTTCCAAAAGCACAGATGGACATGTGAGCCAGCAGACTCCTGCCCAAGTTCATTCTATAAGTAGCATTAACGAGAAGTAGCGTTAACGATTTTCTTTACCAATTGGCAAAATTAGAAATGGCAACGGATTGGTTACCCCTGCCTTTGGTAAAACCCTGAAACTAGCAGATTTTATACAGCACTCAGCCTAACCTGAGACTGCTAATTTAATCTAAAAATCATCACATCCAAAATCTTTTAATTCCTTGGTGTACGTCGGTTTCTCAGAAAATCAGGTATATCCAATCCAGGTTTTTCTTTTGGTTCTGGAATTGGAGTTGGAGTTGAACTTGGAGTTGAGGTTGGAGGATTAACTGCGGGTTGCTGTGTTGTTGGTCGTTTCGAGGTGTTAGGTGCTACTCGAACGTTAGCTACGCTTTGTTGTACCGCAGCTTGCACTTCACCTGTAAAGCCGGTGGCGATTACAGTAATTCTCACCTCACCCTGGAGTCTGTCATCAATTACAGCCCCAAAAATAATATTGGCGTTGGGATCAACTACTTCATAGATTGCTTCTGCGGCTGCATTCACTTCATGCAAAGTGAGGTCAGTACCACCTGTAATATTAAAGACAACCCCTCTGGCACCTTCAATAGAACATTCTAGTAACGGCGAAGAAATAGCTGCGATCGCAGCTTCTCTGGCTCTAGATTTTCCAGAGCTAACACCAATTCCCATCAATGCCGATCCTGCATCTGCCATCACCGCTCGGACATCAGCAAAGTCAACGTTTACCAATCCGGGGATCGTGATGATATCAGAAATACCTTGCACCCCTTGACGCAGCACATCATCTGCATAACGAAAAGCTTCTTGCACAGGTGTTTGTTCGGGGATCACTTCCAGCAATTTGTTGTTGGGGATAATGATCAGTGTATCTACTCTACTTTTTAGCCCTTCAATACCTTGTTCAGCTTGGCTGGTGCGGCGACGTCCCTCAAAGACAAATGGACGTGTGACTACACCAACAGTGAGAGCACCCATTTCTTTTGCTACTTCTGCCACAATCGGGGCTGCACCTGTCCCAGTACCACCACCCATACCAGCAGTGATAAATACTAGGTCAGCACCCTCCAAAGCTGTAGCAATTTCGTCTCGTGATTCCTCAGCTGCCTTTTGACCAATGGCAGGATTACCACCTGCTCCTAAACCCCGTGTTAGCTTCTGTCCAATTTGTAATCTACTGGGAGCGCCTGCCAGAGTTAAAGCTTGAGCATCAGTGTTAATTGACCAAAACTCTACCCCAGAGACATCAGACTCGATCATGCGGTTAACAGCATTGCCACCACCACCACCGACACCAATCACTTTGATGTTGGCTACTCGACCAGGAACAATCTCGCCAATTCGGCTATTTTCCGCAGAAATCTTCTTATTATCGTGATTTTGTCCGAAGTTCAACCCGGAGTTATTAAAGGGATTGGTCGAGTTAACTGCCAGAGAAAACCCTGGCTGTCCCGTAGATTGGGAATTTTTATAAGAAAGTCCTTGGTTATTATCAAGTGTCATTGGATTTGTGAAAGGGTAGATAAACGACTTTTTCAGGTGTTATTCACCTAAGAGTCAACTATAGTTTGACACTGCCACAATACTATGGCACTGTTCTTTCTTGTTTCCACTACTGCCAAGCCTAACAGAATTGACAGTGCGAAAATTTGCTATGGGATAAGCTTTTAACGCAGCCGATCGCACAGCCAATTCTAGAGAAGTATACCTACATTTATCTAAAAGTGACCTGTATAACTTCAACCAGACATTAATCTCTTCATTATTCTCAGCAGAGGAAATAACTTGTAAAGACACATTACAGCGCATCTTATCTGCCTCAATAATATTGTTAATAAGTTTCACCATTGGAAATAATTGCAACTTTAGACACAAAATTTACTTTATACTTACTTATCCTTAAGGTTGAAATAAGTAAGAATTTACTTGTCAGACTATACCTGATTAATTTGTTGTTTGGGGGGTCTTAATGGACACTTTGTTGGAGCAATAGTCTATCTTACGAGAACCCTCACTAGTGTGGTCAACAAATCAAGATTTTCCTAGAGGTTTCGTAACCTAATAGTAATGACGGCAGAGAATAGTCCAAACTGATTGCCCAAAAACAACGTTTACTCAACTTTTTGAGGTATTTTAAGTTACTTATTTAAGTTTCAGTAACCTGTCTTTGAAAGTGTCCTCAACAGACCAAAGTTAGAGTGTTTTTGTCCTTTGGGCTTGGATGACGGTGTAAACTGTTTTTATTAGTATCCTCTGCTCATAAGTCAAATCTTAATAAAAAACTCAAGCATTTTTCTCTTTTGGGCACTAGGTTCAGTCGAAGAATGTATAGACAGAAGGCGTTTTGCACGCCATAGACCATCATTAGATTGTCCGACATCTTGCACCCTATTATTAGATATTAGGGTCATAATTGAGAGTGTTTTACTCACAATTTAGATTTTATGATTGATCTTCTCATTCTAATTAGAAGTTAATGCCGATTTTCGGGCAGTTTGCTGGAAAACTGAAAATAATAAATTTATTTATCAGCATAAAGCTTCTTAATTTACTAGGAGCGCTCAATACATTAAAAACGCTAGATATTTTTAGGGATTTTGGGAGTTAATCTTTGGTCTTTTTGGTTCATTTGTACTAATGGAAATTCGGGATTTTTCAGATCAATATACTCTATTTGACCGAAATTGAGTTTTGTTGCTAAATGGCGCATTTGGGCGAGTAGCTTAATTTGTTCAGGCAACTGGGGGCCTAGAACGCCGAGATGTACATTTCCTAGTTCTGTTTTCAAAATTATATTCGCTGGATTTTGGCAATCAATTTCCATGACTTTTACGGGACTTTGGCTGACAGCTTTATGAAGTTGAGTCCAGTCGGGGCAGTATTGTTTTGGTAATCCAATTACTCTGAGATTGGGTAATTTTTTAGTAGGATTCAGTGATGTGTATTTTTCTAAAGGCATCCAGGCCCCACTTACATCTAGTAAGCCAATTGTGACTTTTTTGTTGCCAGTGGTCTGATTTTGCCCACTTGCTGTTTGAGTCACCGCTACAGGGACTCGTTCTTGGATTTCGATGTTTAATCCAGGAGGAAAAAGACGGCGTCTCACGATCGCTTGAGCAATAGTTGGTTGTTTTTTCAAGGAGTTAGCGATCGCTGTCGGTTCAATCCGCCACAAAGATTGCGGGTAAGATAGCACCAAAAGTGATTGAGTTATCTCATCCGACAGTAATTGATTGCCTGATTTCATAACAACTTGTTTGGGAGTTTTTAGGATCCACACTGGTTGGACTGCCACCCACAGCAATCCACCCGCGAAACCAGTAATGGCAAAAGTTCGCCAAATAGCCTGAATAATTCTCATCTGTCGCTGCCGACGTAATTTCTTACGACGCTGCGCTAGATCCGTGCGGGAAACTGATATTATGCCAGCCATTCAAACCCCTTTCTGGTTACAGTCGAAATTCCTTGACCAAACTCAGCAATTTTAACTCAGCACTCTTTATGCGCTTGTATCATTATTAATCTCAGTAAACACTGTCGGCATCTGTTAGCCGTTGTCCTCAAGACTTTTTTTATTTTTAGTAACAATTTACAGAAACTACACAGGGAATGTGGCGCTATTCATCCTTCCTATTAAAGTTTACGGTGTCCATTTTTAACTGACTGTTGTCTTTTTGACAAGCGATCATCCACTATTTTTTGACTAAAATATTACAAAATATTAATTTAGATATTTCTGATTTTGTTTTCTTGACAAATAGAATGTGAAATGATAAACAAGTATTCCTAAATCTCTGTGTACCTTGCTATAATTCATACCAGTCCGACCTCATCAGTTATACAAATAGAGATCATGCAATTTAGTAGCTTTTTTTCCCGATTAACTCAGCCATAAAGGTTCGTGCTAGGTCAAACAAAAGCTAGAGATTGTCAAAATCTCAATAGCAGGTGTAAAAAGGACAGATATGCTTAAGGTTATTAGGGTCAACTAAATCTCTACCATACTACTGACAGTGATCTGTAATCAGTGCTGTCTTTTGCAAGAAACTACCAACTTGCGAATTAATTGTGTGCTTACATCCCGGCTAGAGATTTTTTGTATAAAAAATACGAATTAACTGCATCTACATACACATCTACATACACCTCTACATACATGAAAACGACATTTAATTTGTCACGTTTTTATAAAGCATGTAACCCCAGCTACACGCTTAATATAAGTAACGTGCTAGATCGCCAATATTACATAGATTTTGCTGATGTCCGCGGTTGCAAGATTGTCGAAGAATTGCAGCGGACTATCTGCCGAATTTCTCCTGATGAGCCAACCTGCCAGTTATTTACAGGTCATATTGGCTGCGGTAAGTCAACGGAATTGCAGCGCCTCAAGACAGAACTAGAATTGGCAGGATTTCATGTGGTTTATTTTGAGTCCAGTCAAGACTTAGATATGGCAGATATTGATGTCAGCGATATTTTGCTGAGTGTAGCCCGTCAAGTCAGCGCCAGTTTAGAAGGCATTAGCATCAAACTCAAACCTGGTTACTTTACCAATTTGTTTAAAGAAGTAGGCGATTTTTTGCAAAGTCCCATAGAGCTTTCTGGACAAGCAGAGTTGTCGTTGGGTATTGCCAAAATTACCGCTAAAACCAAAGATAGCACCCAGTTGCGTAATCAACTAAGGCAATATTTGGAACCACGTACCAATAGTATTTTGCAAGCGATTAACGAAGAAATTTTAGAAAAGGCTGTTGAACAGCTAAAGCTGCGGGGTCAAAAAGGACTGGTAGTGATTGTAGATAATTTAGATCGAGTGGATATGCGTCCCTTAGCATCCGGGCGATCGCAACCAGAGTATCTCTTCATCGACCGAGGTGAACAGTTACGCCGACTTAAATGCCACCTAGTTTACACCATTCCCCTGACGTTAATTTTCTCCAATGAGTATGAGACACTGAAAAATCGTCTGGGAGGAGGGATTGCGCCAAAAGTACTGCCGATGGTATTGGTGCGGCAAAGAGATGGCAGTGACTACGAACCAGGGATGTCACTAGTGCGCCAGTTAGTTTTAGCAAGAGCTTTTCCCGAAGTTCCTTTGAATGGAAGGCTTTTATTAATTACAGAATTATTCGATCACTCTCAAACCTTGGATCGTCTATGTCGCGTTAGTGGCGGTCACATTCGTAATTTATTGGGTTTACTTTATAGCTGCCTGCAACGACAAGATCCACCTTTTTCTAGGGATTGCTTAGAAGCCGTGATTAAGGACTACCGCGACGATCTGCTATTAGCTATTGATGAATCCCAGTGGGAATTATTGTTTGAAGTAGTGCAGCAACAGAAAGTTAAAGGTGAGTCTGACTACCAGAGCTTACTAAGAAGCATGTATCTGTTTGAATATCGTGATCCTCTGGGGCGCTGGTTCGGTATCAGTCCAGCCTTAGCAGAAACAGAAAAAGTCCTTGCTTGGCAACAAAACAAGTAACAGTGCTGGGTGAGTCAATTGTCATTAGTCCTTTGTCCTTTGCCATTGGACTAATAACTAATGCCCAATGCCCCATACCCAATACCCCATGCCCAATGCCCAATAACCAATGACTAATGACAAGCAGCTACATGTATACACCAAAGAAAATCAGCATGCTTTGCAAAGACTGATTAGAGCGATCGCGCTTTCCAAAGGTCAATTTGCCCTGATTTTAGTTCGGTGTAACTATGGGCAATTACGTGAGCAAATGTTAGAAAATATTCGCTCCATTACCAAAGATATCTATATCAGAGAAATCGTTCTCCATCCATCAACTACTTCCTTACACAGCACAATAATCTCAGAACTATCTTTAGATAATCCTGCTGTCCTTACAGACTCTTTGCCATCTGCTGTGATGGTTTTCGGTATTGAGTCAGCTATCGACCTTGAAAACTTACTTACAGGCATCAACCAAGCGCGAGATATCTATGCCACGAATTTTCCATTTCCAGTGGTGTTGTGGCTACAAGATGAAGTGGCATCATTGCTGTCAAGATTAGCGCCTGATTTTAAAAGTTGGGCTGCAACCACTATTAAATTTGAAATGGCAAAAGCAGATTTAATTGCTTTGATCCACCAAGAGGCAGAATCTCTGTTTGCCAAAGTTTTAGAAGCAGGTGCTGAAACATTTTTATCTAACGCCTCTTTAGATTTAGATCCTAAGTCCCAACACCGTCATGAAATAGAATCAGCCCGTAATGATTTAGTACGCCTCTATGGCTTTCAATTAACACCAGGATTAGAAGCTAGTTTAGAATTTGTGTTGGGGCGAGATAAATACGCCAACGATCAAATTAATGGTGCTTTAGCCAATTATCAAAGAAGCCTAGCATTGTGGCAGCAGGAAATGAGGAGATTAGCAGAGTGGGAGAGTAATTCTTCTTTTCCCCTTTCATGTCCTCACGCTACCCCTCCCTCGCCTCTACTCAAGCAAGCAATAGTATTATTCCATCTGGGTCTGTGTTATCACCGAATGGCAGACTTATACCAGAATAGTAATAGTAGCTATTGTGAACATGCTCTCTTGTGGTTTAAACAATGCTTGGAAGTATTGGAAGAAGTACAAAGAGAAGACTTAGTTGCTAAATTTATTTTACCTGCTTGTGAAATGCTACAACGTTTACAAGCCTGGGATGACTTAAAAAAATTAGCTCAAAAATCATTACTTCTGCATAACACCTACGGAAGTTCAGCACAAGTTGCTCAAAATTATGGCTTTTTGGCAAATGTGGCAGCTTCGGAGTCGAATTGGGTACTGGCTCATGAATTAGCAAATACAGCACTTTCTATCTCCGAAGAAGCAACGGAAGTTTCTCTGCGAGACGCTTTGCGAACACGACGACAAGAAAGTTGGTATCTTCTCTTGCTCGCACGTACACAGCGGCATCTAGGTGAGTCTGAGGAAGCTATCAATAACCTGGAATGGGCGAGGGTAGTTTGTGAGCTACAACATCAGCCATCACTTTATTTAGAGATTTTAGAAGAACTGCGATCGCTTTACTTTTTTGAGCGTCATGACTATATAGAAGCCTTTAAGCTCAAGCAAGAAAAAATCCAAATAGAACATCAGTATGGCTTTCGTGCTTTTATCGGGGCAAGTCAATTACAGCCGCAACGCTCTAGAATTAACCCAGCATTGGAACCTCAAAAAATACCGTTTGTTCCTGAGGGTGTTGCCCAAGAAATATCTGCTTCTGGACGGCAACAAGATGTCAATCGTTTGATTGAAAGAATTACACGTGCTGACTACAAACTCACAGTAATTTATGGGCCATCTGGTGTGGGTAAAAGTTCAATTATCAAAGCTGGTTTAGTACCAGCGCTGAAGGAAAAAGTTATTGGTGAACGTATTCCCATACCTATTGTTTTGTCTGTTTACACTGATTGGCTCACAGTTTTAGTAAGCAATCTAAACCAAGTGCTAGCATACACAGGAATATCGGTTAATCCTGACTCTACACCCACTATACTGCTAGAAAAAATTCGATTAGCAACCGAGCGCAATTATACAATAATTATCATATTAGACCAGTTTGAAGAATTTTTCTTTATTAGTAATCTTCCCACGCAAAGAATAGAATTTTACCAATTTTTTAGTCAATGTTTAAATATTTCATTTGTCAAAATTATTTTGTCATTAAGAGAAGATTATTTACATCATTTACTAGAATTTGAACGTTTGAGCCAAAAAAATAGTATTGGGCAATATGATTTAGGCGTAATTAATAAAAATATTCTCGATAAGGACATTCGCTACTACCTAGGAAAATTCTCTAGCCAGGATGCTAAAGTCATAATTCACAGTCTTACTCAACGTTCACATTATGAACTGAGTGATGAATTAATTAACCGATTAGTCCAGGATTTGACAGGAGAACTAGACGAAGTACATCCAATTGAATTACAAATAGTTGGCGCTCAACTACAAATAGAAAACATTACTACACTCGGACAATACAAGCTTTGCGGTGGCTCGGCAAAATTGGTGGAACGCTGGCTTGGGGAGGTTATTAAAGACTGTGGTCAGGAAAACAAAGAGTTAACTTGGAAACTATTATTTGAGTTAACTGATGAAAAAGGCACACGACCGTTAAAAACTAAAGCTGATTTAGCGGCTGCATTAGTTAATAATCACGATATAGATACAATATCAAGCTTTGACACAGTTGGGGAACTAATTTTAGAAATATTGGTGGGTTCAGGTTTGGTGTTGCGAGTCAGAGAAGAATTAGGCGATCGCTACCAGCTAGTTCACGATTATTTAGTTGAACCAATTCGCCAAAAGAACAATTATGGTATGCTCGCCGAATTAGAAAAAATCAAACTTGAAAAAACTAAAGCTGAAGTTGCCCAACAGCTGAGTCAAAAGCAACTCAATTTGATATTGCAACGGCGGCTGCGGGAAGCACGGATAGCAGGCGCAGTGCTGGCAATCATGGGGGGAACAATAGCAGCATTATGGTGGCAAGCCGACTTGCAAAAAAGAGCAGCAATTCGCCAAACCCTACGAGCTGAACGCAGTGAAACCAATTTGAGAATTAGTGCGATCACTGCTGCTAGCGAAGCTTTATTTGCCTCTAATAAAGAGTTTGATGCTCTATTAGAAAGTTTACGGGCTTGGAGAGGACTTAAACAGGCAGAGATCGTGCAACCAGATACCCGAATGCGGGTGGTGACAGCCCTACAACAGGCAGTTTATGGGGTAACAGAGGTTAACCGCCTGGAAGGGCATGCTGATGTTGTCTGGGGAGTAGCTTTCAGCCCAGATGGTCAATTGCTAGCATCGGGTAGCCGAGATCAAACGGTGAAAATTTGGCGTTCTGACGGTACTTTACTCCAAACCCTCAAGGGTCACACTGATGCTGTCACCTGTGTAAGTTTCAGCCCGGATGGTCAAACCCTAGCATCTGCCAGCCTCGACAAAACAGTGCAAATCTGGCACAAAAACCCGGTTACAGGTGAATTTGGGTCTAAGCCATATAAAACCCTGAAAGGGCATAAAGATTGGGTTTATAGCGTTAATTTCAGTCCTGATGGCGAGTTGTTAGCTACTGCCAGTAAGGATACAACCCTAAAACTCTGGCGCAAAGACGGTGGCATAGTAAAAATACTGAGGGGACACCAAGGGTGGGTTAACTGGGTAAACTTCAGTCCTGATGGGCAATTCATTGCCTCGGCCAGCGACGACAAGACAGTGAAAATCTGGCGACAGGACGGTAGCCTCGTTAAAACTTTGCAGGGTCATCAGCAGGGCGTGGTTATAGCTGTTTTTAGCCCGGACGGTAAATTTTTGGCATCAACAGGTCGAGACAAGACAGTAAAACTTTGGCGACAAGAAAGTAACAGGACTAAAGACAGTTTTGACTTTCGTCTTTACAAAAGTTTACGACAGCATAGCAGTACAGTTTGGAGTTTGAGCTTTAGTTCCGATAGTAAAAAGTTAGCTTCCGCAGGTGAAGACAATACCATAAACCTCTGGAGTATCACTGGTACTTTACTCAAAACCTTCAAAGGACACAGCGATACTGTTGTCAGCATCGCTTTCAGTCCAAATAACAAATTGCTGGCTTCAGGAAGTTTCGACAAAAGCGTGAAACTATGGAGTTTAAATGCCCCAACACCGTCTATTCTTCAAGGACATCAGAAGCGAGTTTTGAGCGTTGCTTGGAGTCCTGACGGTCAGATGCTAGCTTCTGGTAGTAGCGATCGCACTGTCAAACTTTGGCAACGATACACCAGTAGTGGCGAAGTCAAAACCCGACTTTACAAAACTTTAGTAGGGCACACAAATAAAGTTCCTAGTGTCAGTTTCGACCCCAAAGGTGAAATGCTGGCCTCAGGAAGTTATGACAAGACTGTGAAACTTTGGCGGCTTGAAGGTACTTTAATTAAGACTCTCCTCGGGCATAGCGATAGTGTGATGAGCGTGAATTTCAGCCCAAATGGTCAGTTTTTGGTAACAGCTAGCAAAGATAAAACGGTGAAGCTCTGGAACCGTGAAGGCAAGTTACTCAAAACTTTAGTGGGGCATCAGGGCTGGGTGAATAGCGTAAATTTTAGTCCTGATAGTCAGGTTATAGCCTCTGCCAGTGATGACCAAACTGTGAAACTGTGGAGTCGGGATGGTACTTTGCTCAAAACTTTTTCGCCCCATGACAGTTGGGTGTTAGGTGTCAGCTTTAGTCCCACTGACGAGTTATTGGCTTCTGCTAGCTGGGATAATACCGTGAAACTGTGGCGGCAGGATGGTACGTTGTTAAAAACCTTGTTAAAGGGGTACAGCGATAGCGTCAATGCTGTAACTTTCAGTCCCAATGGTGAATTGCTCGCTGCCGCCAGTTGGGACAGTACAGTGAAACTCTGGAGCCGTGAAGGCAAATTAATTAAAAGTCTCAATGGGCATCGCGCTGCGGTATTAAGTGTCAGTTTTAGCCCAGATGGTCAAACACTAGCATCAGCTAGTGATGACAACACGATCATTCTATGGAATTTACATCTTGATGATCTGCTTGTTCGTGGTTGCGACTGGGTGGGTGATTACCTCAAGCACAACCGCAATCTTGAAAAGCGCGATCGCATTCTTTGTGATGGTATAATTAGCACAAACCCTTTTTAATTACGAATTACGAATTAGCTTGAAGCCTCAATGGGCAACCGCTCTTGGTTTAGCGGTTGATGAGGCGATAATTGTTAATTCAGAGCTAGAAAATAATTTTTGACATGATCAACTAAAGGAGCGATCGCTCTCCAAAACTTCATGATTATTTTCTGCGGGAGCTTCTTGTGGCAAATTCGCTAAAAAGGCTTGTAGTCTCATACGCTCAATATAAGGCCAGCCTCCCTCAGACTCAATATCTTTCAGCAATGAGTAGAGTTGCCGACGGTTAACAGGCAAACTCTCTTGAAAAACCCCATCCCGGATCTCTCGGTGTAAATGCTCTAATTGCCGCAGCAAAGCCAAAAGAGTTACAGTATCACCTTCACAGCCCTGAACTGCATCATACACCACAGTTGCGATCGCTTGCAGTTTACAGGAAAACTCCCCTGATTCCAGATTTTTGTTATCGCTCATGCCATCCTTTCCGTATAAATGAGGTCAACTCAAATTTACCGGAGATTTTTAATTTTCCCTAGTTTGCCAATAGCTACTCTAGACAAGGAGTAAAGAAAATTAACCTTCTGTAAGCTTCTAGATGGGTTTTTTCTGAAATCCTCGTGTCCTACATCCCTCACTTGTCTGAGTAAGGGGTGAATATAACTAGATTTGTATCTTTATCAAAGGCAATTGCGATCGCTCCTAAAAGAGCGTAGTAACCTTTAGCATAGCCTCCACGGCAGCTAGATGTGATCAGGACGAGACTTTGTTGGATTTTGAGTACTTTGATTTTGAGTTAAAAAAAATCGTATGATCTGGCTGATTTCCCAATCAAAGAATGGGCTGTATGTAGTGGCGTAACATACATAATACAAAAAGACTTGGGCGATGCCGCTTTTGTCACAGGCAAAAGTAAAGTGCGAAGTAGACACCTCTCTTTGCGCTCTTTGAGGCAAGTACTTATGCCGCTCTGTGTGGGGCTTACTCATCCACGCGCCCAACTCTAAACAAATGCCACCAACAGTGAAACTGCTGGTTTTTTGCTCCCCTAGTTACACACATCCAACATGGATGCAGTGTACTACTTAGTCTGGGGTTTCTTACACCCCAAGCTCAAGAGAGTGAAACGTTTAAGTACGTTTAGCAGAGAAAAATTTGAGCGGCGACTTCCAACCTATACGCCCGGACACTTGTTTCAACTCTTGCAATCAGAGCAACACACTGTCCGATCGGGGATGGCTTCTCGTCAAAGATCAAAGCTTCGATGCAGTTTTACAACTTAGATATTAATTTTTGAGATTGAGGTTGACCATGAGGTATCGCGCTTTAATTGTTGCATTCTTGGCTTTGTGCCTGGGGCTTATAACTGCTTGTAGTGATGCTCCTGCTACTAGTAGTAGAGATGTACTAACCTACGATCAAATTCGCGGGACTGGCTTGGCTAACAAATGCCCCCAACTAGCAGAAACAAGCCGTGGCTCCATTGCCATTGATTCTAGCCAGTCCTATGCCATCAAAGAACTTTGCTTAGAACCAACTAGCTTTTTCATCAAAGAAGAACCTGCTAATAAACGGCAAGAAGCAGAATTTGTTGCTGGCAAATTGTTGACCAGGTACACTTCCACCATTGACCAGGTGCAAGGCAACCTAAAAATCAACCCAGATAATAGCTTGACCTTTGTGGAAACTGATGGTCTTGACTTTCAAGCCATCACTGTGCAACTTCCTGGTGGTGAGCGAGTACCTTTCCTCTTCACCATCAAAAACTTGGTTGCTCAAACCCAACCCAATTTGACCAGTATTAACACCTCCACGGACTTTGAAGGCACCTTCAAGGTTCCTTCCTATCGTGGTGCTGCCTTCTTAGATCCTAAGGGTCGTGGTGTCGTCAGTGGCTACGATAATGCCGTGGCTCTCCCCGCCCAAGCGGATGATGAAGAACTTACCCGCACTAACGTCAAGCGTGCTGAAAATCTTAATGGCAAGATTTCTCTGCAAATCGCTAAAGTAGATAGCTCTAGTGGTGAAATTGCTGGTACTTTTGAGAGCGAACAGCCATCTGATACAGATTTAGGTGCTGGCGAACCTAAAGAAGTTAAGATTCGCGGTCTATTCTTTGCACGGGTTGAACCGACTCGTGGCTAAACTCTCTTAGGTAACTGACTGGCATTCAGAACTACAATTCTGTAAACATCAGGTTTCATAACAAAAGTTAACTTCAGGGCTGTTTCATTCCTATAAAAGCATTATTAGAGACGAAAAGAGACAAAGGTTCAAGGGTAGACAAGAGAAAAATTCTTCCTTCCCTTCTACCCAACTTTTCAAGAGGCTTTGAAAGGATGAAACAGCCCTGCCTTTTTTTCAGGAGCTAGATAGGTTTTTTATAAAGAGGGGAAAGGTTTAAATTCACCCCTTAACTTTTTCCCTTTTATTAAAAGACTAAGAATTTAAATACAACAAAGGGCATCTCGCCCTTTTTTTGTTTACTTACGTAAATATACGCAGTATTTTCTAAATATTATTAGTAATTTTTAATTGTTGAATGCATTTTGGTTGAATTTACACGTATTTTTACTGGAAACAAAACTTTTGCTTATCCAACAAAATTCCGACTACTGTTATTTTGTTTATATAAATTAGCTTCACCATTAATTAATTAAAATTAAGTACAATCTCGGTTTGATATTTAGTAACTAATTTTATATTTTATTTCTATGTAGTTATAAAAACAGCTACAGATCATACCAAAGAGCAATAACAAACTAAATACCAATTTTGCCCCTTTAAACTTTGCTCGATTTTCAAGCAACTCTATGAAATTTTTTCTAGAAAAATGTTGTTATCTACCATAGAGTTTGCAAGGACATATAGCGTGATATTGTCTTTGATATCGTGTGATCGCAGCTGAGTTTAAAAGTGAGTAATTGATTGTTGATTTACTCAATAAACACGGTGCTATGCCTACCACAGTCACCAATGAACTAAAACATGAAATTTGGCAGTTGTTGCGAGAATATCAGCAATCTCGGTCAGAAAATGTTCGCAATAAGCTGGTAAAACTCAATTTTGGACTTGTGAGAAAAGAAGCTCACTACTGGACAAATCAATGTCATGAAACCTACGATGATTTGCTCCAGGTTGGATGTTTGGGTTTAATTAGGGCGATTGAAAAATTTGAAATTTCTAAGGGACATGCCTTTAGTTCCTATGCTCTTCCCTATATTCGGGGTGAAATTCAACACTATCTCCGAGATAAAGGTGTCACCGTGCGAATTCCTCGGAAGTGGTTAGCACTGCAACAGCAAGCAATAGGAGTTTCACGTTCTTGGCGTGAAAAGCATAATCGTCAACCAACAGACTCCGAATTAGCAACAGCACTGGAAATTTCTCCAAATGAATGGCAAGAAATTAAATTAGCATGGGTAAATCGCGCTCCCTTGAGTCTCGATGTGCCAATCCAAGATGGAGAAGAAGGCTCTACCTGTTTGGGAGAATTGGTTCCAGATCCTCACTATCGCAGCTTTCAACTAGCACAAGAAGACCAACTTCGCTTGCAACAAGCATTGGTTCAACTCGAACAACGCACCCGCGATGTATTGGAATGTGTGTTTTTGCAAGATTTGACACAAAAACAAGTTGCAGAACATCTGGGAATCAGTGTCGTAACGGTTTCCCGTAGAGTCAAGAAAGGCCTGGATTTGATGAAACAGCTTATGGGTGTAACAGAAGATTGACGGCCAATAAACCGAATACGCAGTTATGCTGGGCTATAAGTGCTAAAAATAACCCTTGAAATGTAAAAAATTAGGTTATAAAGGGAACAGACTTTGCCTTTGATACAAATTTCAGGCATGTTGATTTCCACTTTTCAATTTTCTAATGGCTTTTGAGAACAGCTCATGGGCAGAAAATCAAAAATTACAATTGCAGCTATTTTAACCTTAGCGATCGCTGGATGTGCTTCTGAAGATACACAACAAGCCATCAATCCTCCGCCGATTCCCAAAATAGTAGCAAAGTCGCCACCAGCGACTCAATCCTTTAAGAATCCAGTGATACCTGCCAAACAGGTTTCACCAGTTACTCCTGCATCTGCTAACTTGATTCAATCCACTAATGCTACAGAGCGGGCACGGTTTGTTCTGGTATCAAAAGACCGGGCTGACCCGTTTGCACAAATTTTTGGGCAGACAGTTTCGGGAATGCCTAAAACATCGGGAAGACCTGTTCCCGTGTTGCCTAAGCTACCTACTGCATCGCTAGCAGTCCGAAAACTTCCAACACGCAGCATAGCTTTAAATCAGAAGAAAAATAACATTGCCTCTGTATCAAAAAAAGTCAATCCTACATTGACTTCAGTCTTTCCTAGGGTTTTACCTCAAGTTGTCCCCAACCCGACTTTAGTATCTGTATTGCCACCACCAGCACAACCTGAGTTAGCAAGGGCAGTTCTTGTGACTGGTGTAGTTCTAATTAGTAAGGAACCGCAGGCAATTATCAAAGTACCGGATGAGCCGACCAGTCGCTATGTGCAGGCGGGACAGCGATTGGCGAATGGCGTACTGGTTAAACGTATTGAAATGAATCAGGGCTATAACCCTATCGTGATTTTGGAACAATATGGTATTGAAGTTGCCAAAATGGTAGGGGAAGGGGCTGTCAATTCAACGCCGTCAGCTGCATCTGCTACCGGCAATACTATTTCAATGACAAAACCCTCCTCAAGTCCTTTTAATGTTGGAGCTTCATAGAGATGGAGACTAAGGAAAAAATTGAATTTGCTGGTTTGCCTTTAGCTGTCTATAGAGAGATAGCAGCTCATTTACATCAAGTTGAAGGGGTAGAAGTGGATTTAATTCCCCAATCATCCCAACAGTTTGATTACAATCAAAGTCAAATTGGTGGCTTGTCCATCTCGTGGACAGCAAATTCTGGTTCAGAAAGTCGGCAACGAGTGAACCAAATTTTGGCTTACTATCAAAATCGCTATATGAATCCTATTTGATTTGTAAAAATTGAAACCTTAGATTCCCGATTTTTTAAAAAGTCGGGAATTTTGTTGTTCACGCATGGCTAAGTAGAGCTATGGTGTATGACAACTTGATACTAATTCTTTGTGAAACTGCATAAGAACTTAGTAAGACAACTTGCTCTGAGCAAATTATTCGGGAGCAACCTCACAGGTAATAGGTTTCAGTTAATATCAAGTTATTGAATTTAGCTGAAAACTTGCGTAAAAACTTAAAAACTAAATATCTGAGTATCCACACTGCAAAACCAGAATTTCCCCAGAAATTAGACTGAGAACGACATCATCTGGGTTTCTCTGTGTCCCCTTTGGGTTGCAATTACAAAGCTTTGCTCGTTCAACACAAGGAGCTAGGCTAGCTTCGTCAAAAGTTTTCCAACAACCTACAAACCATTTATTCTAACTTGACCGTGAAATGCAGCGCTCAAAATGTTGGCTGTATCTATATGGAAACTTCTTACAGAGCATTACAACCATGTAATCGATCTTGCTACTGTTGATTTGGTTTGGATACCATTCGCAATATACTCTATTTACAGATATTTTTGCACTTATCACATCTGTTATAGTCTAGACAGTTTAAGTGAAGAAGCCCAACTCGATGGCAGCCTTGGAAGATGTAAAAATTGCAGCGTTGATTCGGGAAGCTCGACAGCTATTGCAACTGTCTCAAGTTGAGTTGACCAGCAAAATCGGTGTGTCATTTCAGAGTGTCAATCGATGGGAGAATGGACGAAACAGACCAATTTCCCTAGCGCTCCAGCAGATTGAAAGATTGTTACATGAGATGGGAAAACCCGGTGAAAACCTGTTAGCCAAATACTTTAGGAATCAGGACTAGCAGCAATGGCACCTGAAGGAGAAGGTATAGCTGTTAACAGTGTTTTTATTGAAGGTGGCGAAATTGGCAGCCTGATGCGATCGCTCGATTGGTCGCAGACTTCCTTAGGTTATGTGGCTGATTGGCCCCAGAGCTTACGGAGTGCCATTAGCATCTTGCTGGCTTCTAAAGCTCAGATTTGCCTCTTCTGGGGTTCGGAATTAATCACGCTTTATAACGATGCCTATCGCCCTGCCCTTGCGTCAAAACATGTCTGGGCGCTCGGCCGCCCTGCCCATGAAGTGTGGAGCGAAGTCTGGAATGTTATAGAACCTTTGCTCAAGGGAGTTGTGACAACAGGAGTTGCATTCTGGGCGCAAGATTATTTATTTTTCCTGAATCGATACGGTTACATTGAGGAAACTTACTTCGATGTCTCCTACGACCCCGTGCGAGATGAAAGCGGGAATGTTGGCGGAGTTTTTTGCATTGTTAGTGAAACAACAGGACGAGTACTAGGCGATCGCCGTTTACAAACTCTGAGCTTACTAAGTAGCGAAACAGCTAAAGCAAAGACCGTGGAAGCGGCTTGCCTGTCTGCAATTCAAGCCTTAGCAACCAATTCTCATGACATCCCGTTTGCGATGCTGTATCAGGTAGAGGCAGACGGCAGCAGTGCAAAGCTGGTTGGAACCACTCCAATCGAGCAAACAGGAGCAACTCCATCGAGAGTGAACTTAACTCAACAGAGCGATGCATGGAAACTCGGACAAGTTTACCAGAAGCGGAAAGCAACGATAGTCGATGATTTGACAACTCGGTTTGGGACTTTGCCCACAGGAGCTTGGGACAAGCCTCCGTGTGCTGCTTGGGTCGTGCCGCTGATCCCAGGTGGACAACAACAAATCGTTGGATTGCTGGTATTGGGCATCAATCCCCACCGGGCTTTTGAGCAGGAGTACCGAAAGTTCTTCGATTTGCTGGTAGGCAACATGACGATCGCGATCGCTAATGCCCGTGCTTATGAAGAAGAACGCAAGCGGTTGGAAGCATTAGCAGAACTGGATCGAGCTAAAACGACTTTCTTCAACAACATCAGCCACGAATTTCGCACTCCCTTAACGCTGATGCTGTCGCCACTGAAAGAGACGTTAACCGAATTAAACGGAATTCTTCCAGCCAAAGCGCAAGCACAATTGGAGATGGTGCAGCGCAATGGCACACGGTTGCTGAAGCTAGTCAATACACTGTTAGATTTCTCGCGCATTGAAGCCGGACGCACGACAGCTAGCTATGAGCCAATCGATTTAGCCACGTATACCGCAGAACTGGCAAGTATTTTCCAGTCTGCCGCTGACTCCGCGGGACTGCAATTAATTGTGGATTGTCCTCCCCTAGTAGAACCGGTTTACGTAGATCGCGAAATGTGGGAGAAGATTGTGTTAAATCTGCTCTCCAATGCATTGAAGTTCACCTTTGTTGGAGAGATTGCAGTTGCTTTGCGCCCGGTTGGCATGATGGTGTCATTGGTAGTGCGTGATACAGGTACTGGGATTCCGGCAGATGAGGTTCCCCGGTTATTTGAGCGGTTTTATCGAGTTAAGGGTGTCAAAGGTCGTACCTTTGAGGGTACAGGCATTGGGCTGTCGTTAGTGCAAGAATTAGTCCAGATGCATAGTGGGACAATTACCGTTGACAGCACCTTTGGTCAAGGCAGTACCTTTACTGTCCAATTGCCAACTGGAACGGCTCACTTACCCCTAGATTGCCTCAACACTAGTCAAAGCAGTGCTTCTACTCTTTCTGGAGCCATGTCTTATGTTGAGGAAGCTTTAGGGTGGCTCCCGAAAGAAACTCTTGAAGAGGAAGAATTTTCCCCTGTTTCTTCTGCCCGGATTCTATTGGTGGATGACAACACCGATATGCGGAATTATTTGCGACGGATTCTTAGCGAGTACTACAAAGTAGATGTGGCAATTGAAGGTGAAACTGCTTTAGCTGCCGCATACAACGATCCGCCTAATTTGATCCTCAGCGATGTCATGATGCCAGGAATGGATGGCATTGAGTTGCTGCGGCAGTTACGGGCTGATTTAAGAACGCGCGAAATTCCCATTCTGCTACTGTCTGCACGGGCTGGAGAAGAATCGGCAGTCGAAGGATTGGAGTCTGGGGCAGATGATTATTTAGTGAAGCCATTCAGCCGACGGGAATTACTGGCACGAGTCGCCGCCAATCTAGAGTTAGGACGAGTGCGCCTTGCTGCGAGTCAGCAACGTTTTCGTTTTCTGGCTGAATCCATTCCGCAAATGGTCTGGACGGCTGATGCAATTGGTTGGGTAGATTATTATAGCCCCCGCTGCCTTGACTACACTGGGTTGACACTAGAGCAAATCCAGGGGTTCGGTTGGCAGAATCTCATTCATCCAGAGGAGCGAGAACATACTATCTCGGTGTGGACTCAAGCCGCTCAAATGGGCACGAGCTACGAGGTTGAACATCGCTTGAGACAGGCAGATGGAACCTATCGTTGGCATCTCACCCGTGCTTTACCGATGCTCAATGAAAACAGTCAAATCATTCGCTGGTATGGCACTTGCACAGATATCAGTGAGCGAAAACTTGCAGAATCAGCCTTACGCCGATCTGAGGAACGCTATCGAACGCTGTTTGAGTCCATTGACGAAGGATTTTGCGTGATCGAAATGCTGTTTGATGAAAACAACACGCCGAACGATTACCGCTTTTTAGAAATCAATCCGTCCTTTGAGAAACAAACGGGACTCAAAGACGCACAAGGCAAAAGGATACGCGATCTAGCTCCGAATCATGAAAAGCATTGGTTTGAAATTTACGGCAAAGTCGCGATGATGGGCGAACCGATTCGCTTTGAGAATCGCGCTGTTGCCCTACAACGTTGGTTCGACGTTTATGCATTCCGTATTGGGCAGCCGCAGCAGCGACAAGTCGCTGTCCTTTTCAAGGATATCAGCGAACGCAAACTTGCCGAAGCAGCCCTGCGAGAAAGTGAAGAGTTAAAGCAACGAATTTTGGACAGCAGTCATGATTGTATCAAAGTTTTAACGTTAGATGGGCGGATACTCTACTTGAATCAAGGCGGGCTGCATCTTCTAGAAATTGATGATCCTGCGTCCTTTCTTAACGCCGAGTGGATTAGTTTATGGGAAGGCGAAGACCAAGAAAATGCAAAAGCGGCGATCGCCGCAGCCAAAATAGGTAATGTTGGTCAATTTCAGGGCTACTGTGCCACAGCAAAGGGTAAGCCGAAGTGGTGGGATGTAATTGTTACTTCCGTCCAAAATGCATCAGGAATTATTGCACAACTCTTAGTCGTCTCACGCGATATTACAAAGCAAAAGCAAGTGGAAGCTGAACGCGAACAACTTTTTTTGCGTGAGCAAACTGCACGTGAACAAGCTCAGACAGCAAATCGGATTAAAGATGAGTTTCTGGCAGTGCTATCACATGAATTGCGATCGCCCCTCAATCCTATTCTGGGTTGGTCTAGGTTGCTTCGCAATGGAACATTAAATGCCGCAAAAACGGCTATTGCTTTGGAAACAATCGAGCGCAATGCCAAACTCCAAGCACAATTAATTGAAGATTTGTTAGATGTCTCTCGCATTTTGTCTGGCAAACTCAATTTAGAAATGGCTCCTGTTAACTTGGCATCGACGATTGAAGCGGCTATTGAAACCGTGCGTTTAGCAGCAGAAGCGAAGTCAATTCAAATTCAGAGAGTATTTGACCCAAATATTGGGCAGATTTTGGGAGATTCTGCTCGTTTACAGCAAGTGATTTGGAATTTGCTTACTAACGCTGTCAAATTTAGTTTCGCTGGTGGACGGGTTGAAATTCGGTTAGAGTGCCAAGACTCGCAGGCTCAAATTACTGTTAGCGACATGGGCAAAGGTATTAATCCTGATTTTTTGCCCTATGTGTTTGAATCCTTTCGTCAGGCAGATGCGACAACAACTAGGAAGTTTGGCGGACTAGGGTTAGGGTTGTCAATTGTGCGTCATCTAGTTGAGCTGCATGGAGGTACTGTTCAAGTAGACAGTCTTGGAGAAGGACAGGGAACCATCTTTAAGGTTAGGTTTCCCTTGATGAAAGCACAAGGTTCTAGCCATCAAGCAGAAGCTGACTCGTCATTTTTGGCTTTTAACACTTCGACTTTGACAGGAATACGGTTACTAATCGTAGATGATGATGTAGATATCCGTGATTTTTTGGGCTTTGCCCTTGAACAGGCGGGAGCAGAGGTAACTATTGCGGCATCGGCAATAGAAGCACTGCAAGCGGTAGAGCAATCGCCACCAGATATTTTGTTGAGTGACATTGGGATGCCAGAGATGGATGGCTATATGCTGATTCGACAAATTCGAGCAATGCCACCCCAACAAGGTGGGCAAATTTTGGCTTTAGCCCTCTCGGCTTATGCTGGAGAAGTTAATCGCCAACAAGCTCTAGCCGCCGGATTTCAGCAGCACCTTGCAAAGCCAATAGACCCAGACGCATTAATTGCAGTCATTCTAGATATAATCGCCAAGAGAAATTAAATTTCAAGATAAGTATGGAGACCCTTCTGCGGCTTCCCGCAGGGTGGATCGGCTTGCGACATAAAAACTTTGGTGATTTTAAATTTTTAATTGGAGCAAATTGACTATGACTGCTGCTGTCTTTATAGAAAACGTCTACAAGTTTTACAACAATGTACCTGTAGTCAATGACCTGTCATTCCAAATTGAAGCTGGGGAAATATTTGCTCTACTCGGCCCAAACGGTGCAGGTAAATCAACCACGATTCGGATGCTGACTACACTAACGAAACCCTCCCAAGGAAGGATAGAAGTAGGTGGATATGATGTGACGAGCCAAGCAATGCTGGCAAAACAGAGTATTGGCGTAGTCTTGCAGCAAGTAAGTGTAGATAACGATTTAAGCGTTTGGGAAAACATGGAACTGCATGGGAGGCTACATCACATTAGCAACCCACAGCGCCAAAAACTAATTAATCAATGGCTAGAGTATGTTGAGCTAGCAGAAAAACGTGATGATTTGGTAAAAACCCTGTCTGGGGGTATGAAACGACGATTGCAGATTGCGAGAGCTTTATTGCATCAACCGCAAATTCTGTTTTTGGATGAACCAACGGTAGGACTAGACCCCCAAACCAGGCGACGCCTCTGGGAAATTATTCGAGATTTGAATAAGCAGGGGATGACGATGCTACTGACGACCCATTATATGGATGAGGTCGAATTTTTGTGCGATGCCTTTGGCTCTACCAAGCCAGGACGCATCGGTATTATGGATAGCGGTAAGCTGATTTCTTTAGGAACTTTACAACAGCTCCGTTCCGTTCACGGTGAAGGTTTGGTGATGAAGCAATTGGGTGTGTCTGAAGTGGGAAGTGATAGCGCCCGTAGCTGGGAATATTTGTTTTTCCCATCTCTAGAAGAAGCGAACATCTACTTGAATGAACAGCCCGATAAAACCGGAATGATGGTGCGTCCCTCCAACCTGGAAGATATTTTTGTGGAATTAACGGGACGCCAGTTAGATTAACCTCATCCTCCTAACTGTCGTAGCATGGCTTCTACTCTGTCCACCCCTTCTGAGTCATTGCGCCGCTTGTACAAGTCACGCGCTTTCTGAAGCAAGCTGTTGGCTTGTTTGGTTTGTCGCCGCTGTTTATACATCGAACCCATTAACTCATAAGTCTGGGCGTTGTTCTTATCCAAGTCGATTGCTTGTTGATATGCCCAGGTAGCAGCAGTATAGTCTCCCATACGCGATTGCGTCACAGCCAATCCTAAATAGGCATTAACGTTGTTACGGTTCAGCTGTATGGCACGACGGTAGCCTTCCTTTGCCCCAGGTGTGTCGCCCAAATTGGCTTTGATGTAACCCACGGCGTAGTAAAAATCACTATTGTTAGGGTTGATGGCGATCGCACGACGATAAGCTGTTAATGCCGCCTGGTAATTTCCCTGTTGAGCATATAAGTAGCCAATACCTGAATGAATTTTAGCATTTTTGGGATCTAGCCTAGCTGCTTGCTGATAAACTGCGATCGCACCACCATAATCGCCAGTATCCACTAACCTCCGTCCTTCTTCTAGTAGTTGCTTTAACTCTGGGTTTTTGCCTTGTGCCACTAATACCTGAGCCTGAACTACTGAAGGTATAGTGAAGGCAAAACATCCTAATAACACCACACTCAACACAAATGATGTTGGCTTGTACACAGTAAATTTCCTGAAATTTTAGAGGACTTTTTTCTTGTACATTAAAACAAAAATATGGACTTTTGAAAACTGTATTTCCTCGCATTGATTAAGATGTTAATAGTTCATCCACTCTTTCCTTTACAATCAGCACTATATTACAGAGTTTTTACTGAATAATAAAGTGTAAGATATCAAGTTCAGATGAAGTGACCCTACATATAAATCAGTAGAATAGAAAAATGACACTTTTTAGATCAGTAGTTCTACGTGTCATTTAGAAAAATCTAACAGGCATCTAACTTAATCTTAGAGAGGCGATGCGCTAATCTCAGAGGGTTTAACATTCATTACTGTTTGTTATTTAATTTAATAATTTGCTGACTCTGTATCCAATTTCTCTTACATTTATAGTCTTTTATACTACCCTTTATAAATCTGCAATCCAGGCGTTTACACCCTTTTTTGGTCATTACAAGGTAAGATCAATTTAACAAGTAAAATGTTCCTTCAAATTCTAGTTTTTAGTCGGCAGGATACTATCAATGAGAGCGAATTTGCGATGTTACTTCGCTCCCGCTGGAAGCGATCGCAATCTAAACTTGTGTGAGAGGATGTTTATCAAACTTGTATCAACACAGACTAGTTTTTTATGTGTATTCTGAATAATAAATATTAACCTATATGCTATCTGGGAGGCTAATTTATGATTATAACTACCACTGATGTGATTCAAGGAGCCGTTATTGAGTCATATTTAGGCATTGTGACAGCAGAAGTAGTCTATGGCAGCAATTTCTTGCGGGATTTTTTGGCTGGTATTCGAGATATTATCGGTGGACGCACTGGTAGCTATGAACGTCTATTTGAGCAGGGTCAACGTAAGGCATTAGAAGAATTAGAACAACGAGCACAACGCTTAGGAGCAAATGCTGTGATTGGGATTGAAATTGATACTGGCACAATCAATATTGACCAGTCAGGAGTTCTTTTGCTGATTACTGCCACAGGTACTGCTGTAAAGATGCGTTAATTTTTTATTGGCTGTATATATTACTTTTTTATTCTTTTTTAAGAAGGGTTACAAAGTTTTGTATTGAGTCTAATTGTTTTGAAAACCCAAGCTAGATTATTATGGAAGTTAATAAATATAATTTAACTTAAAAAAATCTGTGGAAAATCTCTGCAAAAACCATCGAATCATAAATAAATACTGAAGTTGATTAATTTTTTCCAATCTGTTTGTTTTTTATTACTAAAGATAGATTCGTTAACTATTTCTATTGATAGATATAAAAACAGGTGATTTAGCTATTTAATTTTAAGCATAAACATGAATATACCTTGAGAGAAACTTTGCTGAAACAGCACTGGAGAACATAAACTATGTCATACGTAAATCGGACAGGTAATGACGTTATTCCTACTGAGCCTGTGGTAGCAGGACGAGTAGCTGAATATCATGATCTTGTTCGCTGGGGACCTATTATTTCTGGTTTGTTGATTTCTTTAGCCACTCAATTAATTTTAAGCGCTATAATTGGTGCTGTTGCCGCAGGCGCAGTTGAAGGTTCAGGTGCACCCAGAACAATTGCTCCTAATGCTGCGGGTAATGCAGGACTTTGGTCAACGATCGCTTTACTAATTTCTCTATTTACTGGTGGATGGGTTACAGCGCGTGCTTGTGGCCCGATGAACCGCAATACAGCTCTTCTTAATGGCGCAATTCTTTGGGCAACGACTTTGGCAGTTAGCTCGTGGCTATTTGCAAGTGGAGTATCGGGTGCTTTTGGTGTTGCTGCTTCCAACGCCGGGGAAGTAATAAATCAGGTACAACAGCAAGGTACTACCCCCAACATACCCCAAACAAACGTAACTGCTCAGCAAGCTCGTGAGATTGCAGCAAATGTACGTTCGGGATTGTGGTGGTTTGTATTTGGTTCCTTATTGGGTTTAGTAGCCGCAATGATGGGAGCCGTAGCTGGTGCTCGCAGTCCCCGGGCTAACAATTACACTGCTTAAAGAATTGTCTGAAAAATCAAATGTTATGTTATTTATTTTAAATTAAAGCACCTTTTTCAAGGTGCTTTTTGTTGATTATTTAAGACTGGCGTTTGTAGCGTCCAATTAATTCTGCCGTTGCCAAAATATGACTATCAATTGCTGCTAAAAGTTGGTTTTTGCTAGCCCCTGCTGATAAACCCAACTTTTTATCTATGGCATAAAGTTTGAAAAAGTAGCGATGAATGCCACTGGGTGGACATGGCCCACCGTAACCAAACTTGCCAAAATCATTTTTTCCCTGGACTCCGCCATTGGGTAGAGTTTTTACAGTCGCTATATGTTCTGGTAATTGGCGAACTGTCGCTGGAATGTCGTAAACAACCCAATGAACAAATGTCCGTCCGGGTGCATCAGGGTCATCAACAATTAATACTATGCTTTCTGTTTCTATGGGAACTTCATCCCAGACGATGGGTGGGGAAATATCTTCACCGTCACAGGTGTATTTAGCAGGAATTAAATCATTAGCCTCAAAGACACTGCTTTCCAATTTCATAGTTTTACCTCTTTTTGGGATTTCCACTACTAGTCTGTCAAGTTGAAATTGCTGGGTGAGCCAGTTCGTAGTAAGTAATTTAGTCCTTACTAAAAACTCCCAAAACTAGCTAGCAAAGTACTACTACGCGGGCTTTAATTCATATATTCATTCTCCATAATGCATTAATTTCTCCTTTTTTATATAGCAAAGACTAACTTTAGTTGTATATCCAAAGTTAAGCATTAGCCCTTAATATTTCTTTCTAAAGAGCCATGAATAGAGAAGATTTGGTAGCTAAATTTGAAAAGTCAATGAATTGATGAAATCGAAAACTGATATCGGTTTGGACTTGCTGAAAAAGCCAAAAACTCTAGTTAATTACAAGGAGTACTGTCATGGCAGACACAAGCAAACGTGGTTTTGCTTCTATGGATGATGACAAGCAGCGCGAAATAGCAAGCAAGGGCGGACAAGCTGCCCATGAGAAGGGTACTGCCCACGAGTTTACATCGGAAGAAGCTCGTGAGGCTGGGCACAAAGGTGGTGAAACTGTGAGTCAGGATAGAGAACACATGGCTGAAATCGGTCGTGAGGGTGGCAAGAGTTCCCACAGTGGCGGTCGGAAACAAGATAGCGATGATGCCGACAGTGAAGAAAAGGGTACCCAAGGAGGCACACCAGAACAACATTCTAAGGCTGGGCGGCAGAGTCACAAAAATAAATAAATAGACTCATCGTCTGGCATTTAAAAGGTTCTCGCTTTAATATTGGGGTTTAGGCAAAATTGCCAACATATTTTATCTGTTAATATCCCGCTTCTAAACAACAGAAATGTTTTTTAGAAGCGGGATATTTTACATGGCTATTCTTTTTAATTCAATGAAATGCAAACTTTACTACCAAAAATTACCATTTCAGATATGAACCTTCAATTCCCTTTTCACGGCGGATCTTACCGTCTTTTTCAAACCAAGCAATTACTTGTTGTGCTGTCAAATCTTCAATAGCAACATCATACTCTTGGGCGATATGCTTCAAAAGCTTAAGTGATGAAATTGTTAATCTTGTTAAAAACTTTTCTGGAGAAGACAACAAAGCGGCGTCTACTTTTGATGACTCTTCCAGGGTTAAAAATTGTGCTGATGGTTGTTGTGGTGGTAAGTCCATAAACGCTATCTCAAATTTATTTGTGCATTGGGCATTAGTTATTAAAAAAAGATAAATGACTAATGACGAGCTTGTACCAAATAGCCACAACGATGTTGACCATCAATAATCCAGTGGGTGCGTTCTACGGTACAATCTGGTAATACGGCTGCAAACATTTCTAATTCGTGACCACAGATGCTGGGGAAAGACTCGGCAACGTTAGAAATGGCACAGTTATGCTCCATTAAGATGAAGCGATCGCACTCAAAGGAGTCATTCACATCAACAGGGTGACACTCCGCCATGAAGCCTTCAGCTTTTCTCAATTCTACTAAGTTGGCTACACGTTCTCGCAATGAACCGTTACCCACGCGATCGCGATATTCTTGGGCTTTGCGCTGCCACTGCTTCTCTAAAATCGATTTGAATTGGTCGTCTCCTACCGTTTCCGCTAAAGTATCTAGCAACGAAACCGCAAAATTTCCATGGCCATCACCAAAGCGATCGCTCATTGTTCGATGCAAGCGATCACGCCCCTGACGACTCAGTTGATAAAGGTGTTGCGGACGCCCCATCCCCGCTACTTGCACTGATGTAGAATACAAAACTAGCTCCTCCGTCTCCAAATCTTTGAGATGGCGACGAATCGCTTGGGGGGTAACGTCTAAAACTTCAGCTAGCTCTAAAGCCGTTGCTTTTTCGTGTTTGTGCAGATACTCAAGGATATCTTGCTTGGTTGAGGACTGGTGGGTAGTCGCCATCTTCATTTGGTGCGAGGCGTTCAGCGAACGTCCCAAAAATTTCTTTGAAAATTTGACTTTGACAACATTGTTGTTGTTAATTTAGCGTAAAATGAAGATACATTAAACAACAAAGCTGTTGTTTTACTCTCCACCACTATTCTAGCAGCCGTGTAACCATTCCGTAACTGGAGATGAGAATCGGTTAGCAACAGCCCGCCTCCCATCCTAAAAGAGTTCCGAACACGAGAGATTATTACTGATGAGTGCCACTGTCAAAACCTTAGTCAACCAACCCTACAAGTACGGCTTTGTCACCGACATTGAAGCCGACACTATTCCGCGTGGACTAGATGAGGACGTTGTTCGCTTGATCTCCTCTAAGAAGAACGAGCCGCAGTTCATGCTGGACTTTCGCCTCAGAGCTTATCGCCAGTGGCAAAAAATGACGGAACCAACTTGGCCGAATGTCAAGTATCCGCCAATTAATTATCAGGATATCATTTACTACTCAGCACCGAAACGCAAGAAAGACAAACTAAATAGCTTGGATGAAGTTGATCCAACCCTTTTAGAAACCTTCGAGAAATTAGGCATTTCTTTATCTGAACAGAAGCGACTGGCAAACGTCGCCGTCGATGCAATTTTCGATAGCGTTTCTGTCGCCACTACATTTAAAGAAAAACTAGCGGAAGATGGCGTTATTTTCTGCTCGTTTTCGGAAGCGTTACAAGAACACCCAGAATTAATTAAAAAATATCTAGGTAGCGTTGTTCCCATCGCTGACAATTATTTTGCCGCCTTGAACGCCGCAGTATTTAGCGATGGCTCTTTTGTCTATATTCCTAAAGGCGTAAAATGCCCAATGGAACTGTCTACCTACTTCCGCATCAACTCTGGTGACACGGGACAATTTGAGCGGACTTTGATTGTCGCCGAAGAAGGTAGTTATGTTTCTTACCTCGAAGGTTGCACCGCACCGATGTATGACAGCAACCAGCTGCACGCCGCCGTTGTGGAACTCGTCGCCCTCGACAACGCCGAAATTAAATATTCCACCGTCCAAAACTGGTACGCTGGCGATGCTAACGGTAAAGGCGGTATTTACAACTTTGTCACCAAGCGCGGTTTGTGTCAGGGCGTAAATTCCAAGATTTCCTGGACTCAAGTAGAAACAGGTTCGGCAATTACTTGGAAATATCCCAGCTGTGTTTTGGTGGGTGATAACTCTGTGGGTGAGTTCTATTCGGTAGCGCTGACAAATCATCAGCAGCAAGCCGATACCGGCAGCAAGATGATTCACGTAGGTAAGAATACCCGCAGCACAATTATTTCTAAAGGAATCTCCGCAGGTAATTCTAGTAATAGCTATCGGGGTTTGGTGAAAGTCAATCCGACGGCTAAAGGGGCGAGAAATTATTCTCAGTGCGACTCAATGCTGATTGGGGATAATGCTCATGCGAATACTTTCCCCTACATCCAGGTGCAAAACAACACTGCGAAGGTGGAGCATGAAGCTTCTACTTCCAAGATTGGGGAAGATCAGTTATTTTACTTCGCTCAACGAGGTATTTCTTCAGAAGATGCTATTTCAATGATGATTAGCGGCTTCTGTAAGGATGTTTTCAATCAGCTACCAATGGAGTTTGCAGTGGAAGCTGATAAGTTGTTGAGTTTGAAGTTGGAAGGCAGTGTTGGATAGCGCTTGTAGTCAGCACTTCAGTGCTGTCAACTTGCTAGGAACCGAAAAAATTAACGCTTGTAGTCAGCACTTAAACGCTTTTCTCCAGCACTAAAGTGCTGACTACGAACCAAAAAAGAAGAGAGAAAACATGATTATTGAAAATAGTGAAATTGTGCTGTCAGTAAAGAATCTGACGGCTAATGTTGATGGGACACCGATTCTTAAAGGTGTGAATCTGGATGTGCGATCGGGTGAAATTCATGCGATTATGGGGCCGAATGGTTCTGGTAAGAGTACCTTTTCTAAGGTATTGGCAGGACATCCAGCGTATGAGGTAACTGGCGGTGAAGTGATTTTCCAAGGGCAAAATCTCCTGGAATTGGAACCGGAAGAACGCGCTAGAAGCGGTGTATTTTTGGCGTTTCAGTATCCATTAGAAATTCCCGGTGTGAGCAATTTGGATTTCTTGCGGGTGGCGTACAATTCCCGTCGCAAGGCGCAAGGTTTAGAGGAAATAGACGCCTTTGATTTTGACGATTTGATTGAGGAAAAGCTGGATGTGGTGAAGATGAATCCCAGTTTTCTCAGTCGCAGTTTGAATGAAGGGTTTTCTGGTGGCGAGAAAAAGCGGAATGAAATCCTGCAAATGGCGCTGCTAGAACCAAAGTTGGGAATTTTGGATGAAACAGATTCGGGTTTGGATATTGACGCGCTCAGAATTGTGGCGAATGGAGTAAATCAACTGGCAAGTCCAGAAAATGCCACAATTTTGATTACTCATTATCAGCGATTACTTGATTATATTGTGCCTGATTTTGTGCATGTGATGGCACAAGGGCAGATTATTACGAGTGGTGGTAAGGAATTGGCGCTGAAATTAGAATCTCGCGGTTATGACTGGGTGCTAGAAGAATTTGCAGCTGCTGAGGTGGGCGTGTAATGAGTATTCAAGTATCTCCTAGTCCAATACCTAATTCAAATGCAGTCAGTTTGACATCGATGTTAGATAGAGATGATTATCTGGCTGGGTTGTTAAATCAAGTAACGGCAAATAAAACAGAAGGTTGGTTGCAGGAATTACGCCAAAGTGCTGCTAATTGGGTACGCCACTCGACTGTTCCCACCACCCGCGAGGAAGAATGGCGATTTACTGATTTGTTGTCTCTGCGAAAGGTGCAATTTAATGTAGAGACGGGAAATTACGCGTCTCTAGAATTTGATATTTTGCCAGAAGCGGCTAATAGTCGTTTGGTATTTGTCAACGGCGTTTATGCACCGGAGTTATCAGCAGTTTCAGATTTACCATCTGGAATTGTGGTAAGTAATTTGGCTGGCTTATCTGCGGTTGAGCAGGAAGGTGTACAGCAGTATTTAGCTCAAGCTGAGGGAGCGCAGGAAGTTTTTACTGCTCTAAATACGGCTGGGATAACTGATGCAGCTGTGGTGTGGGTGAAGAAGAATGTGGTAGTTGAGACACCAATTCATTTGGCGTTTATTTCGGTTGCGGGAGAGACGGCGACGATTTCGCAGCCGCGTTGTTTAGTGGTGGCGGAAAGTGGTTCGCAGGTGAGTTTGATTGAGGAGTATACGAACCGCAAAGGTGCAGAGAAAGAGGGAGTATATTTCACCAATGCAGTTACGGAAATTTGGATTGCTGACAATGCCGAAGTGAGCCACACTAGGGTTGAGTGGGAAGGTGCAGAGGCTTTTCATATTGGCAAGACTGCGATCGCACAAGCTCGTGATAGCCGATATACTTGTCATGCCATAACTTTAGGTGCGAAGTTGTCGCGGCATAATTTGGAGATTTTGCAAACTGGCGAGCAGACACAAACTACTCTCAATGGGTTGACGGTGATTTCTGGTAAGCAGTTGTCTGATACTCACAGTGCGATCGCACTTAACTATCCCCACGGTACAAGTGACCAATTGCATAAATGTATTGTAGGCGATCGCGCTCATGCGGTGTTCAATGGTAAAGTTTTTGTACCCAAACCAGCACAGTTGACAAATGCAGCCCAGTTGAATCGCAATTTGCTCCTATCATCGAAAGCCAGAGTTGATACCAAACCCCAATTGGAAATTACTGCGGATAATGTCAAATGCGCTCACGGTGCTACCGTTAGCCAATTGGAAGATGATGAAATATTTTATCTGCAAAGCCGGGGAATTGATGAAAACGATGCTCGGAAGTTGTTAATTAACGCCTTCGCGGCTGAAGTCATCAACAAAATACCAGTTCCCTCTCTGCGAGAAATCCTTTTAAACACAGTGAATAATCTTAAGTCACTGACTAATGAGTAATAACTAATCTACCAATGACTTTCACTCCTACCAAAACCCTTGCTGATAAAGTTCGCGCTGACTTCCCGATATTGCATCAGGAAGTCAACGAGAAACCCCTGGTTTATCTCGATAATGCTGCAACATCGCAAAAGCCTTTATTTGTATTAAATACCCTGCGGGATTATTATGAGCAATATAATGCTAACGTGCATCGAGGCGCTCATACCCTGAGCGCTAAAGCTACTGATGCTTATGAATATGCGCGAGACAAAGTTGCCAACTTCATCAATGCTGCATCGCGTCAGGAAATCGTTTACACCCGCAACGCAAGTGAGGCGATTAACCTAGTAGCCTACAGTTGGGGAATGAACAATTTGCAGCCGGGAGATGAGATTATACTCTCGGTGATGGAACACCACAGTAATATTGTGCCTTGGCAATTGGTGGCACAAAAAACGGGTGCAGTACTGAAATTTGTAGAATTAACACCAGAAGAAACTTTTGATTTAGAACAGTTTAAAAAGCTGATTTCTGACAAAACAAAATTGGTGTCGGTGGTGCATATTTCCAATACGTTGGGTTGCATTAACCCAGTGGAAGAAATTGCTGCGATCGCTCACAAATACGGTGCTAAATTCTTAGTTGATGCTTGCCAAAGTGTCCCCCACTATCCTGTGGATGTGCAGAAAATAGATTGTGACTGGTTGGTAGCATCCGGTCATAAAATGTGTGCGCCAACTGGGATAGGATTTCTGTATGGCAAGTTGGAATTGTTAGAATCAATGCCACCATTTTTCGGTGGTGGTGAGATGATTGCAGAGGTATATTTAGACCATTCTACTTATGCAGAATTACCGCATAAATTTGAAGCCGGTACACCTGCAATTGGGGAAGCGATCGCACTTGGTGCTGCGATCGATTATCTTAGCAATATCGGCATGGATAAAATCCACGCCTACGAAGCAGAATTAACAGCTTATTTGTTCCAACAATTAGAGCAAATTCCCCAAATTAGAATTTACGGCCCCAAACCAAATGCAAAAGGTGAAGGTAGAGCCGCTCTTGCGTCCTTTACAGCCGGAGAAGTTCACGCCAACGACTTATCTACATTATTAGATCAAGAAGGCGTTGCCATCCGTTCTGGACACCACTGCACTCAACCATTACACCGTTACTTAGGTCTTCCTGCAACCGCACGAGCAAGTTTATCTTTCTACAACACCCGCGAGGAAATTGATATTTTTATCAAAGCGCTGAAAGAAACTTTGGAATTTTTTGCGGGTTTCATTGCTTAAAGTTAGAAAATATTTAGATCCTGATTGTGCCAAATATCAGCAATATATCTTGCTAATAGTTGGCACACTTTAATTATCTGGAGTGTAAGTTTCTCAAGCTCATTGGGCAAGTGCTTGAAATTGATTTGGGCGAGTATTATATTAATGACATAGGTAAAATCATCGGGATTTTATCTAACATCCTGATGGAAAAAGGATTGTAATATGCTTGTTAAATTAACCCTTGCAGAACAAAGAACAGTCTTAGACAACGTTAGCTGGGAAACTTTTGAAGCCTTACTGAGAGATACAGGTGAGGATAGAGGCTCTAGGTTTGCTTACGACTGCGGTGTTTTAGAAATCATGACTCCACTTTTTGAACACGAAAATCCTAAAATTCAGTTTGACCGATTGATATTCGCTTTAGCAGTGGAATTAAAAACTAAAATTAGAAGTGCTGGTTCTACAACATTAAAACGTAAACCAATAGCCAAGGGAATAGAACCCGATAGTTGCTATTATATTCAAAATGAGCCACTAATTAGAGGTAAACAAGAATTAGATTTAATAACAGACCCAGCACCGGATTTAGCAGTTGAAATTGATATAACTAGCAGCTCTGTTAATAAATTTAATATTTATGCGGCTTTAGGTGTTGGAGAATTGTGGAGATATAATGGTGAAATTTTAAAATTTTATCAACTAGTAGCAAGCGAATATATTGAAATTAAGTCGAGTATTGCTTTTCCGCTAATTTCTGTTAGTGAAATGAATAGATTTATCCAGCAAAGTAAAACTATGGATGAAATTGATTTGGTGCAATCCTTCAGCGCTTGGGTGCGTGGAAAAATAGCTTAAAATCATGAATTAATTACGAATTACGAATTACGAATTACGAATTACGAATTATTTTAATATGCTTGTCAAGTCAACGGTTGGTGAACAAAGAACAGTGCTACATAACATTAGCTGGGAAACCTTTGAAGCCTTGTTGAGAGATACAGGTGAAGATAGAGGTTCTCGGTTTGCTTATGATTGCGGTGTTTTAGAAATCATGACTCCACTTTTTGAACACGAAAACCCCAAAAGTAATTTTGGTAATTTTATTATTGCTTTAGCTGAAGAATTAGGGATTGAAGTGAGAAGTGCTGGTTCAACAACATTGAAGCGGAAAATATTAAAGCGGGGAATAGAACCAGATAGTTGCTACTATATCCAGAATGAACTAGCTATTAGGGGTAAGCAAACTTTAGATTTAGAAAATGATCCGCCGCCTGACTTAGCAATTGAAATTGACATTACCAGCAGTTCAGTTAACAAATTGGGGATTTATTCAGCGTTGGGTGTAACTGAACTTTGGAGATATGATGGGCAAAATTTAAAGTTTTATCAGTTGATAGAAGGGCAATATGTCGAGTGTAAGTTTAGTATTGCCTTCCCTATAGTATCAGTCAGTGAGATAAGCAGATTTATTGAGCAAAGTAAAAGTATGGGGGAAATTACTTTGCTTAAATCATTTCGCGCTTGGGCGCGGGAGAGGATAAGTTAGTTGGCTAATGATTTGTCTTGGCGATTACCACAATTACACTTAAATTAATGGTACTAAGTTTGCTGGTCATCTTTTTTAGTCCCAATTTTTGTGAGTGTCAGCCATACAAAAAAGACTCCTATAAAAATATATATAGTTGCATTACTAATCTCAAAACTACCAAATTTTTCAACAACCAATTGAGAAAAACTAGTTAAAGTTGCGACAGCAATAGCAATTAGCCAGAACCCAACAGCAGTTCCAATAGCTAGTTTGAATATTGTAATACTTTTACTTTCATCATCTATTCTATTAGGGATAAAAAATCTTATAGCAGACATAATATTCTCCAACATAAACATACTCTCCGCTCAAAAATGAATTGCATAAAGTTGTATTTTATACTTTATAAGATTATTATGATAATGCGAATAGGGTAACAGCTATCCTCACAAAATAAATATATTTGACTTAAAATTTGACTAATCTAAGGTAGATGTGTATGGACTTACTGCACTGTTTACTAGTTGCTAGAATATTTACCGAATCAGGTAAACTTGATGCTTTACTTTATTGGGACTAAAATAAGTAATTTCTAATCTAAAATAAGATTATATTGAGCAACTACATTCACAACAACCATGCACCCCATATTAAAAGTCGATATTTCTGAACTAAGTGTATCTGAACGTATACAGCTTGCCGAGGACTTATGGGACAGCATTCTTACTACACCCGATGAAGTTCCTCTCAACGATGAGCAAAAACAAGAATTAGATAGACGTTTGGAGATGCATCGCCAAAACCCAAACCAAGGTTCAACCTGGCAATCCGTGAAGCAAAGACTAGGTTTACCTGAATGAGCTATCAGTTAATAATTAGTCCAGAAGCAGAACTGGATATTCAAGATGCTTTTGAATGGTATGAACAACGTGATTCTGGAGTAGGTTCGGAGTTTGTACGTGCAGTTGATAGCTGTTTAGCATTAATTGGACGCAACCCTTCAGCTTATCCAGTGGTGTATCGACAAGCGCGGCGATTATTAATACGTAGGTTTCCCTATGGTGTTATTTATGTTGTAGAAGAAAATGTCATCACTGTAATTGCTTGTTACCACGTCAAACGTAATCCTAAACAATGGCAGAGCAGGAATATTTGAACGCTTTGATGATATCGCTTAGAATCACCTGAACCATCTATAATTCCTTTTCTCAAATAAGCCATTAATAATAGTGTAATCAAAGCGATCGCTTCCTCACTCTCTAACCCAGTATTATCTTTCTTATGATGTGTGAGGATTACTAGATTGGCTGATATCGGCTCTTATCAGGTGCGAATCCTAACTCAAGAGAAAGGCGAACAAGGGAAGAAGATAAATCATTAGTAAGAGTGTAATCAAAGCGATCGCAACCCACAAAATCAACTCAAAGAATCTGGATTAATCCCCAACTTTCGTAATTCTCGTGCCAGTCTTTGAGCGCGTTCTTCAGCAGTGGTAGCGCGTTGTTCGGCAGCGATCGCACGTTCTTCTGGTGTTAAATATCTGACTCCTTGTTTGTCATACCAATATAACCAATCCCGTGTAATTCCCTGATAGGTTCCCCGTTCATAACCAATTGCTAAACCTATCTCTGATAACCAAACTAAATTTCCTGGCTGCAATACATATTCACCATTTACAAAGCGATAAACTTCTAAAGGTGGTTTTCTCCGGCGTTGGGGATTGTAAACAACATAATACAAAATCTCCATCTCAGCATAAAGTTTCTTTTTGCTGGTGTATTCTCCACGCCGTCTGTGAGAAACAACTTCTAATGCCATAATCGGCATCACCTTTTCTTCCCACAACACATAACTTAAACGCAAGTTCTCATCAAAAACTCGCTCGACTCCTAAACTTAAAAATCCATCAGGCACAATCGGCGGTAATTCGGGATCGTAATATATGCCCATATCAACGCCAAAAAACCAATCCATCCGGCTTGTCCACAGCCAAGCTAAGATGGCTTCTAACAAGCCAGGAATCAAATGTTGTAGTTGATTATCCACAGGTTCATCGTCAGAATCGGGAAGATCCTCGGCGGAGGGTAAGCAGTGCAATGGGTTGTAATTTAACATGGTGGGTGCGTAGGCGTAGCTCGTCGGAGACATCGCAAACTTATAATATTGATGATATCTATCCACCTCTGACTTTTTATTGCGATAATTCCCAAGGGGGACGCGCTCCCCACTGGTTAGTCAAAGGTGGATAGATGACACTCAAGCGGTTAGTTTTAATTTTTGTGCTGACGCCGATAGCAGTTCTGTTGGCGGTTTCCTCTTTATTCAGTAGTTGGCAACAACCTCAATTTCAAAGTCGCCTGGAACTATATCAAACCAATATTGCTTTACAAGCTCAAGCTTGGCAATCAGAAGATAGCAGCGATGACAATCTCCAAGGGATTCGGGAAGCAATACTTGGTGAGCAACCCCTGGAAAGCGCTACAAAGCAGTATCAGGAGGCGCGTCAATCAGTTCAAACTAATTTGGATAAAGTTAACAATAAACTTACACAATTACGCTCTCAACCTGAAATCACTCCCATACCTCCGAAACCTCTACCTGACGTTCCTCCCACGACTAAAACCTCTAAACAGGGACAGCAACAGTTAGAGCAGTCTTTTAAGCAATTACAAAAATTACTAGCTGAATTAGACCTGCGGCTGGGAATTTTACAAGCACAGCAAGGACAGACGGATACAGCTCTCAAAACTTGGAGCGAATTACAACAACGCTCAGATATTAATCCAGAGTTTGGAGAAACCGCAGCTGTATTGAGTGGACTATGGAGCAATCCTCCCCGTCTGCTCCAAAATTCTCAAGAACGAATTCAAAAGAATTTAGAAGGTTGGTTTCGCTCTACTGCTTTGGTTCAGCTATACCAACTCCAGCAACGACAAGATGCTTTATCAGCAGTTAAAGCTGCACAACAAGAATCTGCTGCTCAAGCAGTGTTGAAATTAGCGGTTATTGGCACTATTCCTACATTGGCAGCTTTAAGTGGTCTAATATTGCTGATTTTCTTATTTGCTCAACGCTTGTTGAAAGGAAAAGCCTCGTTACTAGCTCAAAATGCTGATATCCCTTGGTCAACACCTTGGGATGGTGAAACGATTTTGCAGGTTTTTGTCGTCGGCTTTTTCTTCATGGGGCAAATTTTTGTCCCTTTAGCCCTATCCTTACTCCCTATCCCGCGTCCCGTCTCTGATGTGCGACTTCAGGCTTTTTCTGTTTTAGTTAGTTACTTATTGGTAGCATCGGGTGCGCTGTTAGTGCTGTATTTTTCTCTTAAGCGCTTTTTCCCACTACCGGAATTTTGGTTTCGCTTCCGTTTTCAAGATAAGTGGTTTTTATGGGGACTGGGAGGCTATTGTGCGGCTTTACCTATAGTTGTGGTGGTATCTTTAATTAATCAACAGCTATGGCAAGGACAGGGTGGTAGTAACCCCCTGTTGCAACTAGCCCTGGAAAGTCAAGATGGTATAGCACTTGGAATATTTTTCTCTACAGCAGCGATCGCAGCTCCATTTTTTGAAGAAATTCTATTTCGCGGCTTTTTGTTACCTTCTCTAACTCGTTACTTACCCGTGTGGGGATCGATTCTAATCAGTAGTTTACTGTTTGCGATCGCTCACCTCAGCTTGTCAGAAATTCTTCCCCTCACCGCATTGGGGATCGTTTTAGGGGTAGTTTACACGCGATCGCGAAACCTCCTCGCTCCTATTCTTCTGCACAGCCTCTGGAATAGTGGTACACTATTAAGCTTATTTGTTTTAGGTAGTAATTAGCACAAAGGCATTACTGTTGCTTAAAACGAAAATATTTGCTTTCATCTCCATAAGTAGGGACAATTTACGAATTACGAATTACGAATTACGAATTATTTTAATTGTCCTCCCGAACCATTTTAGCTGTCATGAATTGGATTACAATTCCGTTTTGCGCTCATGGAAGATGCCTCTTGCACTTCTAGATTCCCATTAGCCACACAGTTGGTCTCGTCATTGGTGCGATGGTGTTTCACGCCCACTAAAAGCGATATCTACGACGGGCTACGCCTACGCAAAAAATCCGGAAATAATACTGATGAACTTGTAAAAAGTGGTGTAGCAGTTTTTGCTGATTATTGAGGCTAATTTTTCTCAAGATAAATAAATGTCTTACCTGAAAATCTGCAAAACTGCCGTACCAAGGTTTGCGATCATCAAATCCACCAAAAGTTATCAAGGAGCGCCAGATTTTCAGGCTATTCCGCAAGAAACTTTAGCGTTCCCTCTGGTATAGAAGCACGCTGATTTTGGTTATTTGTCTTGGGATTTACTTGTACTAAAAAAATTAAAAATCTATTTATTAAGCAAATACATTTACTCGCTTTCATTACAATAAAGACTTTATTTTTATATCTCACTTATTAAGGAGCAGTACTCATATGGCAAATCTCAACCCTAGTCACCCTACCAAACAACTTCTAGCTGGTTACTGTGGCATTATCCTTGGAGCATTTGGGGTTCATAAGTTTATTCTAGGATACGCTCCAGAAGGCTTTATCATGTTGCTGATTTCTGTAGTCGTGGGTTCTTTCACCTACGGCGTTGCCTTGTTAATTATGCTACTTGTAGGTTTAATTGAAGGCATGATCTATTTGAATAAGTCTCCTGAAGAATTTGTAAATACCTACTTTGTGAATAAGCAGGGCTGGTTTTAAAAACTTATATTTCACACTTGGGTTCCTCTGTGAAGTTATGTATCTTGCGTATAACATTAAAAGATGTGTTATCAATTACTTTAATGAATCTATGTATGTAATACTTAATTGCTTATTTATTTGCTGAATTAGCTAAAATTTGACAATTTATTACTATGAGAGATATGAGGAACCCATGTTGAAAAATATGGGATTGTAGCAAGATACAAAGCGCGGAGGCCGAGACACTCCGCGCTTTGTATCTTGCCGCACTTTCCACTCGATCCAATTCTTTTTTTGACTGCACAATAACCCAGAACTAAAGTTTTCTTCCTTCTTCCTTCTGCCTTTCTTTATAAGAATTAATTAAAGGTGTTGTGTATTTTTTAAAGTATATAAAAATTCTGAATCCTACTACTATGCTAACCATCAAACGTAAACAGCTGATCTGGATATTCTTCTTGCTGTTGGGCTTTGGCTATTTCAGTGCCATGTCTAATTTGGAAATTCACAATTTTTGGAAAAGCCTGATTGTCCTTATGCCAATACAGGTGCTAGCTGTTATCTATGTGACTTATCTACGCTGGAGCCGTCATTGACCGTCAGCGAGATCCGATAAATTAAGAAATTTAATAGGGTTGACATACAGTCGTAGTTCCATATTTCGCCTACGCTCAAATTAGAGACGCTTTTAGTCAGGCGTTGAATTTCTGTAGCGAATCTAAACACTTGCCATGCAACTCGTCCCAAAAACTAAGCTAGCCCCAGAACTTGACCCAATCCTAGAGAAAATTATTCTCGATGTTGGGGGTATGAAGTGTGCTGGGTGTGTGAACGCAGTAGAGCGACAGCTAACCCAACATCCAGGAGTCAAAAGTGCCTGTGTGAACTTGGCCACAGAGGTAGCTGTTGTAGAGTTAGAAACTGGTGCGGTAGATGCAGATGCACTAGCACAGGGATTAACAGCCGTTGGATTCCCGACTCAACCCCGAAAAGCTAGTGGTACAGTAGCAGGCGAGATATCTACTTTACTAGACCCAGCAGAACGACAACGCCGAGAAATGCGCTCTTCTGTATGGCAGTTGGCGATCGCTGCGGTGTTGCTGGTATTGTCGGGAAGTGGACATTTTGGTAATCTTGGTAGCTCAGTGCTACCAATGCTGAATAACATCTGGTTTCACTGTGGACTGGCGACAGTGGCCCTATTAATTCCCGGTCGCCCGATTTTAGTAGATGGCTGGCTAGGCTGGCGGCGAAATGCGCCTAACATGAACACCCTGGTGGGATTAGGAACGCTGACAGCCTACATTGCTAGTTTAGTAGCGCTGCTCTTTCCCCAAATGGGTTGGGAATGCTTCTTTGACGAACCAGTAATGATGCTGGGCTTTATCCTCTTAGGAAGGACATTAGAGAAACAAGCTAGAGGTCGCGCCGCTGCTGCATTTAGGAAATTGCTAGCACTCCAGCCACAGATAGCGCGATTGATTGCCAACCCAGAGAAAGGAGGAATAGGATCTTCTAGCGTAGAAATTCCTGCTGAACAGGTGCGTGTTGGTGAATGGTTACAAGTGCTGCCAGGTGATAAAATCCCCGTTGATGGTGAAGTGGTGGTTGGTCAAACAACGGTAGATGAATCCATGTTAACTGGGGAAGCCGTGCCAGTGATCAAGCAACCAGGCGATCCGGTGACAGGGGGCACACTAAACCAGTCAGGAGCGATCGCTATTCAGGCAACCCGTATTGGAAGTGATACAACTCTAGCTCAAATTGTCACCCTAGTAGAAGCCGCCCAAACTCGGAAAGCACCAGTACAAAAATTAGCAGATACGGTAGCTGGTTACTTTACCTACGGTGTGCTGACAGCATCTATATTGACATTTGTCTTTTGGTACTTTTTCGGCACTCACATCTGGACTGATGTCACGATGTCTGGTGGCATGGAAATGATGAGCCACGCTACACATGAAGCCCACCACTCCCTACTCCCTAGTACAGACGCGATTAATCGCGTCTCTCCCCATTCCCCTTTATTAATTAGTTTAAAACTAGCGATCGCAGTTATGGTAGTCGCCTGTCCCTGTGCTTTAGGACTTGCTACACCAACAGCCATTCTTGTTGGGACTGCTATGGGCGCAGAACGGGGTTTGTTAATCAAAGGCGGCGATGTTTTAGAAAGAGTACACCAATTAGACACCGTAGTTTTTGATAAAACTGGCACTCTGACCACGGGAAATCCCATCGTCACAGATTGTCTGTTAATTTCGGAAATGGACATTGGGAATCCCTACACCCTCATCCAACTAGCAGCAGCCGTAGAAAGCGGTACTCATCACCCCCTAGCAAAAGCGATTCAGCAAGAAGCACAGGGGCAACAGTTATCTATTCCAGAGGCTGTGGACTTTCACACGGAACCAGGACTGGGAGTGTCTGCTGTAGTAGAGGGCAAAGTTGTACTATTGGGTAACTGGGACTGGTTGAGTTGGCACGGCATTGTGATTAACGAAACTGCACAACAGGTAGCACAGGATTTGGCAACAGATGGTAAAACAGTCGTTTGCGTAGCAGTTGGGGGGACTTTCGCCGGGTTAATTGCAGTTTCTGATACCCTCAGACCAGATGCCCAATCCACCGTAGACAAATTGCGTCAGATGGGCTTACGGGTAATGCTGCTCAGTGGCGATCGCCCCGAAGCAGCTAGCGCCATAGCCAAACAACTAGGATTAGACAGCGCTGATGTCATAGCGGGTGTTCCCCCAGCTAAAAAAGCGGCTGCAATACAGTCTCTCCAGTTAGAAGGGACAAGGAGACAAGGGAGACAAGAAGACAAGGGGACAAAGAAAACTTCTAACTCCTCACTCTTGACTCAGCACTCAGTAATTGCAATGGTAGGAGATGGAATCAACGATGCTCCAGCTTTATCCCAAGCAGATGTAGGAATTGCTTTACACTCCGGAACAGATGTGGCAATGGAAACTGCTGAAATTGTCCTAATGCGCGATCGCTTAAACGATGTCGTTGAATCTATTCAACTTAGTCGCGCCACTTTCAACAAAATCCGCCAAAATTTATTTTGGGCTTTTGCATATAATACAGTTGGAATTCCTTTAGCCGCAGGTGTTTTGTTCCCTAGTCTAGGTTTTGTCCTTAACCCATCTGGTGCTGCTGCATTAATGGCTTTTAGCTCTGTTAGCGTTGTCACAAACTCAATATTATTACGGCGATTAGCTCATCACCCGTAAAATACTCTTTTTCACGTAAAATTTCCAAGCACAAATCTTGGTTATTCCCATATAAAGGTTTTACACAGTCCACAAAGCCTCTTGAGATACTTACCAAAGCTATCATAGCTACTGGAGTAGAACGAACAAGTTCTACTCTTTCAAGGTATTATGCAATTTTAAAGCTTATTTAGATCAGCACCACAGACTTATGGTGCGCGAAAATGGCAAGATACGATACTAAACAAATCTTGATTAATCACAGTTCCAGCGATTTGTCAATGGCAGCAGAAACTAATGAAAACCATCTACTGATTATTGAAGACGATCAAGGTCGCAAAGAATTTTCTCTGGAGCACCCCGTCTACTCTATCGGTAGAGACCGCGAGTGTAATATCCGTTTAATGTCGCAGTTTGTCTCCCGCCGCCATGCCACATTAGTGAGATTGCCACGAGAGCATAATAGTCATAGCTACTATTATCGGATTGTAGATGGCGATGCCAAAGGGAAGCCTAGTTCCAACGGTTTGATGATTAATGGACGCAAAATACCAAATCACGATCTAAAAAATGAAGACGAGATCGTTTTTGGTCCTCAAGTGCGTGCCATTTATTACCTTTTAAGAAACACTCAGCGTTTGGGACAAACGGATTCGAGTGAGTACGACATTACACTAATAAACCCCGGTATGGCCGAGGATTTAGAGGATGTGGAAGAGTGAATTATAACTACCAATAACAGTCTAAGCTCCCACGGATTGAAACCGTGGGAGTATCAATTCAATCACCAAAGCTATCCCGCAAGACTTTCAATCAAATGCCAATGGCGGCTACTTTCAATAGCCTGCTTGATAAATTCAAACATTTGTCGGCAGTAATTATCTAGTTGGAGTGGTAGTTCTTCATTTTTAATCACAATACTCATTCGGGTTTCTGTTTCAGTAGATTTTGATTTATCAACCAGTACTTCTACTGTGATCAATTTAGGAAAAGGAACATTGCCGGGAATCTCACGAGCGATAATATAATCACTCGTGTGGTATTGAATATCCAACTGACAGTCTTGTAGAAGTTCTACAAGTAACGGCTGGAGATGGTCACTAGGAACAGAAACAATAAATGAACAGGTATAGCGAGCCATAATAGCCCCACGCCTTGCAACACTCCGTCCATCCTATAATACCGAAGCATCTAAACGGAAAATGATTAAATTTTGAGATCAGGCATTATCAAGATATACAGTCATGAAAGTTTGATCAAAAACTTTACAATAAAGGTTTGGCTGAGGTAGAAAATGAAAGTCGCAATTACTGGAGCAACAGGATTTGTCGGTAGTCATTTGGTACAACGACTCCACGGGGAAGGTCATAGAATAGTAGTATTAACTCGGAACACCGCCTTTGCTCAAAAGGTTTTTCCATCTGAGGCTTTCCCCAATCTAGAAATTCTTGCCTATACACCACATGCATCTGGTTCTTGGCAAAGTGTCATCGCTAGTTGTGATGGCGTAGTTAATCTGGCAGGAGAACCCATTGGCGAAGGACGCTGGACACCAGAACGCAAACAAGAAATCCTCAATAGCCGCAAGCTAGGTACACAAAAAATAGTTGAAGCAATAGCCAATGCTAACCCCAAACCATCTGTGTTAATTAACGCTTCGGCTATCGGCTACTACGGCACTAGTGAAACGGCAACCTTTGATGAAACAAGTCTATCTGGTAACGATTTTCTCGCCCAAGTCTGCCAAGCCTGGGAAGCAGAGGCGAGAAAGGTAGAAGATGCTGGTGTAAGGCTGGTAATTCTGCGTTTTGGGATTGTTCTGGGCAATGGCGGTGCTTTAGGTAAAATGATTCCGCCTTTCAAACTCTTTGCTGGTGGCCCAATTGGCAGTGGCCGCCAGTGGTTCTCATGGATTCATATAGACGATTTAGTTAACCTGATTCTGCAAGCTTTAACTAAACCGGAAATAGAAGGTGTATATAATGCCACTGCCCCTAACCCAGTCAGGATGGCAGATTTAAGCCAAACTTTGGGACAAGTGATGAATCGCCCTTCTTGGTTGCCTGTTCCTGCTTTTGCGATCGAAGCTCTTTTAGGAGACGGGGCTATAGTCGTTTTAGAAGGTCAGCAAGTCTTTCCCAAGCGCACCGTGGAAACAGGCTTTGAGTACAAATATCCTAATTTGCAATCAGCATTAACACAAATTCTTACATAGGTCAAAAGGGAGCAGGGAGCAGGGAGCAAGGGAGAAGAATTTTCCCCTCTGCCCCC
>NZ_WBKL01000174.1:0-8779 GCF_015714705.1 Nostoc sp. NZL
GGAGCAGGGGGCAGGGGGCAGGGGACAGAAAAAAGATACAGTTTATACTTCATTTTCTGATCTTCTTGTCCCGATCGATGATAGTCAAGAACAGGCAGAACTGTTGTTATCTGGTTTAGTCGAGAAACACAAGGGCTATCTCAAAATTAAAAATCCCATCTATCGGAATGTTTTCAATGCTGAATGGGTAGTCAAGCACTTAGACAATCTCCGCCCTTACTCGCAAACATTCAATTCTTGGGTAGCTTCTTCCTTTAAAGATGAATCGCGCCTTTTGCGAGGACAGGCTCTAAAAGATACTCAAAATTGGGCACAGGGCAAAAGTCTGAGCGATTTGGATTATAAATTTTTAGCTGCAAGTATTGAATGCGAACGACGTGAAGTGCAAACGGCATTGGAGGCAGCCCGGGCCAAAGAGGTAGAAGCACGATTAGAACAAGAGAAAAAAACTGCTAAACTGCAAAGATTTCTGTTAGTTGCAGTATTTATTGGGTTGCTCGTCTCTTGCTGTTTGGGGATAGGAAGTTTCATCTTGTACCGCAAAGCTCTCAAAAGTGAAAGTCAAGCCAGAAAAAGTGAAATTCGAGCGCTTGTATCCTCTTCTGAAGGATTATTTGCCTCAAATCGCCGATTGGATGCGCTCATAGAAGCTATTAAAGCCAAACATAAACTGCAAAAACTAGGTAAACCAAATACAAATATTCAGCGTCAAGTAGACAATGTATTACGCCAAGCAGTTTATGGAGCAGACGAGTACAATCGTTTTTCGGGTCATACAGCAGCTGTTTTAGCATTAGATATCAGCCCTGACAGTTCTCTGATTGCCTCAGCAAGTATAGATAAAACAATCAAGCTTTGGCGACGTGATGGTACAGAAGTTGCAACTCTCAAAGGTCATCAGGCAGCAGTTAGAGCAATCGATTTTAGCTCTGATGGCCAGCTACTCGCCTCGGCGAGCGAAGATGGCACTATTAAACTCTGGAAACTAGATGGCACTTTGTTAAACACTTTCAAAGGCCATACTGCTTCTGTCTGGGGAGTTGCATGGAGTCCCGATGGTCAGTTTCTTGCCTCTGCCAGTTTCGATAGAAGTGTTAAACTCTGGAAGCGAAACGGCACCTTGCTCAAAACATTTCAACAAGGTGACACAGTAGGATTTTGGGGAGTTACATGGAGTCCTGATGGTCAAATAGTTGCGGCTGCAAATTTAGACAAGACAGTAAAACTCTGGAAACGGGATGGTTCTGGCTGGCAAAACGCCAAGCCTTTACAACCTCTCAAAGGCCATAACGGTTGGGTTGTAGGAGTAACTTTCAGCCCTGACGGCCAAACCATTGCTTCAGCGAGTGAAGATGCAACTGTCAAACTTTGGCAGCAAAACAGCCCAGGTGGAAGCTACCGCCTTAATAAAACTCTTAAAGGACACAGCGCCGGGATTTGGGGAGTCGCCTTTAGTCCCGATGGTCAGACTATTGCCACCGCCAGCCTCGACAAAACAATTAAACTTTGGAACATTGATGGTACAGAACTGAGGACACTGAAAGGACACAGCGCGTCTGTTTGGGGAGTGACTTTTAGCAAAGATGGCAGCTTTATTGCTTCGGCGGGTGCAGAAAACGTTGTTAGACTTTGGCAAAGTCAAAACCCATTCCAAAAGTCTATCATTGCCCATCAAGCTGGAATTTGGTCAATAGCTATCACCGCCGACAGTTTGGCGATCGCCACAGCTAGCCACGAAAATACTGCTAAACTTTGGAGTCGCCAAGGTAAATTGCTCAAAACTTTTACTGAATCTGGGGGCGCAATCTTCGAGGTTTCATTTAGTGAAGATGGCAAGTTAATTGCCCTTCGCACTTACGATGATTCGATAAAGCTCAAAAAGCGAGACGGTACTTTGGTCGCTACTTACAAAGATCCTCTCGGTAAACTCTTAGCAGCAGTATTGAGTCCTGATGGACAAGTGATCGCAATGGCAAATGTTGACAAAATTGCTCAGATATGGCGCCGCGTTAGCGTAGCGACCCCGCAGGAGTTTCAGACTGCACCGCAGATTCTCAAAGGACATCAGGCGGAAGTGTGGCACGTCGTATTTAGTCCAGACGGTCGGCTAATTGGTTCAGTCAGTGGCGATAGTACCGCTAAATTGTGGACGCTTGATGGCAAGTTGTTCAAAACCCTAGTAGGACATTCGGCGACAGTCTGGAGATTAGCCTTTAGCCAAGACACTAAAATGGTGGCTACTGGAAGTGGTGACAATACTGTTAAGTTATGGACACTTGAAGGCAAGCTGCTGAAAACTTTTAAAGGTCATACAGCTGCAATTTGGGGAGTTGCATTTAGTCCCGACGGAAAAATAGTTGCTTCTGGTAGCGTGGATTCTACCGTCAAACTTTGGAAAATAGATGGTACAGAATTAACGACTCTGAGGGGACATACCGCAGCCATTAGGGAAATTGCTATCAGCCGCGACGGGACAATCCTTGTCTCAGGAGGTGATGACAACACATTGATTCTGTGGAATTTGCCGCGAATTCTCAACTTAGATGCACTGGCTTATGGTTGCGCCCTGGTGCAAGATTATTTGAGAACTAACACAGCAGTGGAGGAGAGCGAACGCATTATTTGCAATTAACCTGGCTTCTGTTATTTTGAGAAAAGAAAAATAATTATAGGTTTGTAGTTTGAGTTCAAGCACAAATAATAAACAATCCCTAACTATCAATCATTTCTTCACAGACTACAACTGCTCAATAAATATCTTGGCTGTATAGCTTGGCAACTCAGTGACTAAACCATCTTCTCCAACTTCTACCTTTGAATTCGTGAGCCAATCTTGCCAGTATTCAGCGGATGGGAAGCCTGAAATTATATATTTATTTAAATTCTGGTCGGAAAAATTTGCCACGACAACCACACGAGAATTCTGCTCATCCCAGCGAGTGTAAGCTAATACTTTATCATCGGCATTTTCGTAGAAAAAGTCGATATTATCACTTTGCAAAGCTAGATTCTGCTTGCGTAGAGCAATGATTTTTTGATAGTACTCAAATAAATTATGATTCTGGTCGCCTGACAACAAAGACCAATTAATTTTCTGTGGCTTAGTTACATCTTCGCTTTTTTGCTGGTATTCACCAAACTCTTCTCCCATCCATAGCATTGGTATACCCAGTGCTGTCATTAAGAGAATGGCTGCTAACTTCGTTCGCTTAAAAGCGTCTTCGTCAAAGATACCGCGATCGCCTAATTCTCGCAATAAACGTTCGCGATCGTGGGTTGCCAAATAATTTATCACATTGGTAGCAGTTGCATAACCCTGCCGTCTGGGATCTAAAATTTGCTTTAGTTGTTCTAATTCAAATGTTTCTCCACAAATATATGGAACTATAAAGTACCGAAAACTCTCATGCCAACAAGCATCTAATGGCCCATCTGGTCTGACTACAGTTTTTGTATCGGGAATATGTTCAGCGATATTGTAAAACTGCTTGGGTGCAGCATGGTTTTTCCCTTGCTTCGCCAGCCAGCCTAAAAATTCAAAGTTAGCTAACTGACGCACTGCATCAAAGCGAATTCCATCAATGTGATACTCCTGAATCCAAAATTGCACTACATCCCCGACATATTTCCATGCAGGCTTAAGATTTAACTTTTCATCATAATTATCATAGTTAAACTCTGGCCCCCAGTAATTATCTGGATCTTCAGGATAATGCATGTGTTCGTAATACCAGTAATGCCGGTCGATCAGCATTAACGGGCATTCTTCATCTGTATGATTATAAATTCCATCCATAAAAACGCGAATGCCTCTACCATGACATTCATCTATTAATCGCTTTAAATCTTCTGTTGAACCGTAACTAGATTCTGTAGCAAAAAAGTGGCGCACTTTATAGCCCCAGTTATAGTTACCAGGGTACTCATTAACTGGCATTAATTCAATTGCATTAATTCCCAATTCAACTAGATAATCTAACTTGGCAATTACTCCTAAATATTTGCCTCGTTTGTCAAGTCCAAACTCATCACCAGTAAAATCTGCAACATGCATTTCATATATGACTAATTCACGATTTTCAGGCAAAGGTTTTTCGTCATGTTGCCAAACATAAGTATCAATAATGCGTTGCCCATCTTTAATCCGCACTATGCTAAATTTTTCTGTTTCATTAACATCAGTTGCTTTAGGATCAATAACGTCTACCCATTCATCAAGTGCAAAATTCGGGCTTTTGCTTTGAATACGAAATTTATATTGATAAACTCCATCTTCCAGTTTTACTTGAGTACGGAAATAACCATCTTCACTTTTTCTCATTGGGATTTCTTTCCACTCAGAAAAAGATCCAATTAAAGCTGCTCCTTTGTTACGAGGAGCAAACAATGTAAATTCAATTAAACTTCCCATTTCCATATTTTTTAATATATCTTCTTGTGGGTAGGTATAACAATACAAACATTAACTCAACAAGTACACGTTTTTTGAATAACTCACGTCAATGCTTTTCATATCTAAAAATGCTGTTTATCCATTGGAAAACACAAATTTTATACTAATAATTGCTTACTACAAAATATCAAAATTGCAGCTTAAAATGATTATTTGTAACTTGTGCTGGACAACTAAATTTACGAACAAGTATCCTTGCTAACTATGATTGTATAGTAGTTTGCAATTTATTAAAAAGGATACTTACTTCCGAATGACTATACATCTATCTTTAGTTAGTCTTTTTTAAAAAATCGTGCTTTAAATTTACCTACTTGTGAGTTTTTTATAAGACAGAAGACTTATTTTCTGTAGCTTCAATAAACGCTTCAAACTGACCATTAGGCGTCCATTGAATAGCCCCATCTCGTCCTGTAAAAAATAGTTTGGTTTGGCTTTGATTCAATTCAGATAAAGCTTTTGTGTCAAAGTTGGCAGAAGAAGCGATCGCCACTTGTGGTTGTAGAGCAATAACTAAATCTTTTAGTGACTGAGGCGCACACCATAGAACTTGTGGACGAGGTAAACTTCCACTTTTAACTAGTTGCTGTACCTCTTTAGACTTAATATTACCTACTAATAACCAATTCTGATCTAAAATTTGCAATTGTAAGATGGGTAATTGATCATTGATTAATTGTGCCACTATTGAATCCGTTTTCACCGCTTGACCAACTGCCAGCGGTTGGTAAGAACCCTGAGATTTTTGTAATTCTTGTTGAATTGCCTGACTCGCAATAGCATTTTCTGGTTGGGGGGAATATTCATAAAAATTTTTTATTGGTAAATGTTGCAGTAATTCCAGCCAAGCATTACTGTCATTACCTTGAAAATCAGTTGCGATCGCCCAATTAATTTGATTTACACCCTGCTGTTGCAAAAACGGGAGAATTGTGAAACGTCCTGTCCCTTCATCGCCACTATTAATTACAGTTACTGTCCCTCTATTTTGAACAACTATAATTGGTTCCGTACCAGATTCTAATACCGTTATCCTAAATAATGTATTTGTAGAATGCCACAGGGGAATGAATACTAAAGCAATCGCAATTACATTAGCAAACCACCACCGCCGCTGCCACCAAGGGACTAGCCAAACTAGTATAATCAGTAAATAAATTGTCAGAAGCTGCCAAGTAGATATGCTGCCTACAGCAACAGAGTTTCCTGGCAATTTGCTAAAAAATTCCACTAATTTAATTAGCCAATCAGTCGGGTAATGCAATACCGCAGCTAAAAAGCTTCCTGCCTGAGTCCAAATTAAACCTACTAAGGCACTAATGATTCCACCTATACTAATGATCGAAATTAATGGAGTACTAATCACATTCAGCAACAAACTATAAGATGGTACAACCCCAAATACAGAAAGTTGCACAGGTAAAGTCCAAATAGTGGCAGCTAGTGGAACAGCAATCAAAGCAGCGATCGCAGGTGGTAACCATGCTAGGCGATTGACTAATGCGGGTACTGTTACTATTAATCCTAGTGTTGCTAAAAAACTCAATTGAAAGCCTAGATCCCAAATCCATAAAGGATTAAACACCAATAATAAAGTCGCTGCTAATAGTAATGAGCCGAACTGTTTTACTTTTCTTTTTAATAGCAACCCAACTAATGCCGCAAAACCCATAATTACGGCTCTGAGAACCGCAGGCTGAAAACCTGTTAAACTCAGAAAAATGATTAGAGCCAAAAAGCCAAGGGTAAATTGCGTTCCTTTTTTTGTCCGCCTTGTTAACTGTAATATCACACTCAAAATCAAGGAAGTTTGAAACCCAGAAGCTGCTAAAGCATGAGCTAATCCTGCTTGTACAAATAAGTCGCGGATATCGTAGGGTAAATCAACTGCTTTGCTTCCCAACACCATTGCACTGACAAGAGGCCCTTCTGGGATACCCAACCAACGAACTTGCGATCGCACAATTCGCTCCCGAATTTGCCACCATCCCCATTTCCGTTCTTGCTCTAAAACATTTATTTGTCGCCCCATCAAACCAGCAAATGTTCCTTCTTGCTTGAGAAACTTCTGAAAGTCGAAACCTCCCGGATTGGAAGCCGCCTTTGGTTTGTACAAAATTCCAGTCACCGCAATTTGTTGACTAGGGTATAAGCCAGTCGCCTGAAGTATAGGCACTGTCACATACAATTTGCCTGTAACCCCTTTTGGGACACCTGCTGAACCTTTATCATTTTTGACTTCATCTAGCTGAGTTGCTTCCAGCCAAAATTGTCCACGCTGACTGCGAGTTAAGCGGGGATTACTCGCCACTACGCCACGAATAATTACTAGTTGTTCTTGATTACTGCTATTTCCAGGCGGGACGAACTGACTAATATCTTTTGCCCCTGGTTGCGGCACTCGCCATTGAAAATATAAAGTTGCCAATAATCCCACTAAGCCAGCAGCTAGCCATATTCGAGCATGAGGAGTAGTTTGCCAGATATTAAGCACTGCTTTATTTTTGCTTCCAGCATTTTCTGGCTTTTGAGCTAGTTGGCGTGAAGTGGTGCGTCTTCTAAAAATAATTGCTCCCACTATCCCCAAAGCCAAAATCCACACGCCACCCCAAGGAACTGCTGTAAACAGTAACCCAAAAATGTAGCCAAGACAAATAATTACACCACTGCTTTGAATCATAAAATTTTTTGTAAAAGCACCTGACAACCCGAATTTGCAGCTAACTCAAGAATAGCTAGGGCAGCAATAGAGAAAAAGCGCCGTTGCTGAATTTGGCTATGAAATTGAAAAATCAAATATTCCAAACTCTTATTATCTGCGTTTGGACTGCCTCTGCGTGAGCTTTTCATCTCTTTAATCAGCAACACCGAAAATTTTTGATGCTTGTGGAGAAGTATAGTCCATCAAGTTGATACAAACAGAGCCCGCATAGGCGGGCCTTTTTCTCATAGCCTTAATGTTCTAGACTCAAGATTTAACGGTATTTCTGACTTTTAGCTATAGCCACATCATAAGGAAATACTTAGCTGAAACCCCAGCGCTGCGTGGAGAAACAGAACACAAAGTGCTACGCTGACCAAATATGCAATTGTTCCTAACGGACGAGAGTTCGTGTAGCTGTACCCTTTAGGATGTCGGGCTTTCTGTTGAACTTACAGTATCTTTGAGCAACGGAAAGCCCAGCTTCTCCCTTTGCTCAACATATAAATAAGCTACTTTTCTCGCTAAATGCCGAATCCTGGCAATATAGCGAGTTCTCTCTGTCACTGAAATCACACCTCTAGCATCCAGTAGATTAAACGTGTGCGAACACTTCATGACATAATCTAAGCTAGGCAAGACCAATCCTCGCTCCGTCAATTGGGTAGCTTCCTGCTCATACAAATTAAATAGTGTCAGTAGCAACTCAGGATTTGACGCTTCAAAGTTGTAGGTACACTGCTCAATCTCTGCCTGGAGGTAAACATCACCATAAGTAATGTTGTCCGTCCAATGAATCTTAGTAATTGCCTCAACTTCCTGGAGGTACATCACCAATCGCTCTAACCCGTATGTAATCTCAATCGACACAGGCCGGCAATCGATTCCCCCACACTGTTGAAAGTAGGTAAATTGAGTAATTTCCATCCCATCTAACCATACTTCCCACCCAGTACCCCAAGCTCCTACGGTCGCATCTTCCCAGTTATCCTCTACAAACCGAATATCGTGGTCTTCAGGACGAATACCTAAAACCCTTAATGAATCAAGATATATTTCCTGGATATTATCCGGCGACGGCTTAATCAGAACTTGGTACTGATAATAGTGTTGAAAGCGGTTAGGGTTTTCGCCGTACCGTCCATCCGTTGGGCGACGACACGGTTCAACATATGCAACAGCCCACGGTTCCGGCCCCAATGCTCTTAAAAATGTCTGGGGATTCTTAGTACCTGCCCCCTTCTCAATATCGTAGGGCTGGGCAATCAGACAACCGCGATCGCCCCAGAACTGATGCAATAAAGCTATAACCGACTGAAAATTCACGCTTCCCCCTTCCTGAGTTGGCACAGTGCATAAACCATTGTTGCCTAGAACCCGTCACTATGGGGAGTTTCAGGGGACAGAAAAGCCGTCCAAAATAATATTGGAAAAAATAGTTGACACAAAGAGTTGGGTTCGCTATATTGAATAAGTGCCTGAAGCGGAGAGCGAAAACGCGACGCATTCAGGGAACCGAACCTTGAAAATATTATAGTTTGAAAGCCACTATACAGCAAGTGGTCTGCGTCAAGAAAATAAAGATAACTAAGCTGAAGTTAAAAAAGAGCAGCTAATTGAGCTAA
>NZ_WBKL01000180.1:0-12049 GCF_015714705.1 Nostoc sp. NZL
GGGCCGACATATTCCAATATTTGGCTACGAACTGTTTTTTCTATACCTTCGAGGTCTATTAACTGACTCTTATCAGCTTCCGAGTACAGTAATGTTGCCAGTTCTTGTAAGCAGGCTTTGATCCGTTCTTGTTTCTCTTGGCTCATAGTCAGCGATCGCACAGGGTTATTTCCTTCTACATTTTCTCAGAAATGGTAAATCTTCCAAAACTGGATGCTCCCATACATGACTTTACAGAATTGGAGACGCAAGCGTGGCGTTGCACTTACTACCAAGGGTTTACAAAAACTTCAGCAAGCAAAGCATCAATCAGAAGCAAAGGAAAATTTTGGAAACAGGTACACTCTTGAAGAAATGAGTGCCCGCTCTGGGTTATATTCCGCTACCATCTCGAAAGTATTGAATCGGGAAGGAGGAGTTGATAAACAGACTCTTGAAAAGCTATTTTTAGCTTTTCATCTAAAAATAGATAAAAGTGACTATTCAAGCTCAAATACTCGTCTAGATTTGGGAGAAGCTATCTTTAACTCAGTTTTTTATGGGCGTACAGAAGAACTTGTCACGCTAGAGCAATGGATTCTCAATGAGCACTGTCGGTTGGTCACATTATTGGGGATAGGAGGCATTGGGAAAACAACACTGTCTGTAAAGTTTTCTCAACAGATTCAGGACAACTTTGAGTATGTGATCTGGCGATCGCTACGAGAAGCTCCACCTGTTAAAATTATTCTAAGTAACCTGATCCAATTTCTATCTGATGAACAGGAAATAGAAGGTAACTTATCAGAAAGCTTTAGTGAGAGGGTATCGCGACTACTCTATTATTTGCAAAATCATCGCTGTTTGGTGATTCTTGATAATGCAGAGTCAATTCTCCGTAGTGGTAGCCGTGCCGGACTTTATCGAGAAGGATATGAGGAATATGGTGAGCTTTTAAGACGGGTAGGAGAAGCAACTCACCAAAGCTGCTTAGTGCTGACTAGTCGTGAAAAACCGAAAGAAGTGGCATTACTGGAAGGAGAAGCACTACCTGTTCGCTCATTACTACTGAATGGCTTGAAGGTGGGGGAAGGACAAGAAATCTTAAAACTCAAAGGGCTATCGGCGGCAGAAGATGAATGGAAAGTAATGATTGAACGCTATGGAGGCAATCCATTAGCCTTGAAGATAGTTGCCACGACCATTCAAGATGTTTTTGATGGTAATGTGACTGGATTTTTGCAACAAGACACGGCTGTTTTTGGAGATATTCGCGATATTTTAGAGCAGCAGTTTGAGCGCTTGTCAGATTTAGAAAAGAATATAATGTACTGGCTAGCGATTAATCGTGAGTCGATTACCCTCTCAGAATTGCGAGATGATATTATATCACCAGTACCCCAAGCTAAATTACTAGAGGCTGTAGAATCTTTAGGAAGGCGATCGCTAATCGAGAAGGCTACGCCTACGCTCATTGAAAAAACGGGATCATCCTTTACGCTCCAGCCTGTAGTTATGGAGTATGTGACTAGTAGCTTGATAGAAAAGGTCTGTGAAGAAATTGTCACTCAGAATATTGATTTATTTAGATGTCATGCTCTGATGAAGGCGACAGGTAAAGACTATATTAAAGACACTCAACTTCGTCTCATAATCAAACCAGTTATAGATGGATTGCTTAATGTTTTAAGAAGTAAAAGAAACATTGAAAATAAATTAACTCAACTTTTAGTAAAACTCCGAGAAACATCGCCGCTAGAACCAGGGTATACAGCTGGCAATATTCTGAATCTGCTTTTTAATTTAGAAACAAATTTAAGTGGCTATGATTTTTCTTATCTGACTGTTTGGCAAGCAGATATGCGTAATATGAATTTGCACAATGCAAATTTTGCTCATGCCGATCTCGCTAAGTGTGTTTTTGCGGAAACCCTCGGTGGTATTTTTTCGGTAGCCTTTAGCCCCAATGGCAAACTTCTAGCTACGGGCGATACTAATAATGAGATTCGCCTGTACCAGGTTGCAGATGGACAACAGATGCTCACTTGCAGGGGCCACGCTGGTTGGGTTCGATCAGTTACCTTCAGTCCTAATGGAGATATTATGGCTAGCGGTAGTGACGATCAAACAGTGAGGCTATGGAATGTTAGCACTGGTCAGTGTGTTGCAAATTTGCAAGGGCATAGCAGTGGTATCCAGTCTATCGCCTTCAGTACGAATGGTCACATGCTGGCGAGTAGCAGTGAGGATAAAACTGTGAAGTTTTGGGATATCGATACTGGTCTGTGTTTTAAGACTTTATCGGTAGATGATTATAGTGTATGGTCAATCGCCTTCAGCCCCGATGGTCATACAGTGGTAACTGGAAACGACAATCATACCCTTAATCTATGGGATATCAACACTGGTCGATGTATTAAAATATTGGAGGGACATACCAATCGAGTACATTCCGTTACCTTCAGTGCAGATGGTCGCATTTTGGCTAGCGCTAGTCATGATCACACAGTGAAGCTATGGAATGTTGACACAGGACAATGCTATTTAACGCTACAAGGTCATACTGACTCAGTACATTCTGTTACCTTCAGTTTGGATGGACATATTATTGCTAGCGGTAGTGATGATCAAACGGTGAAAGTCTGGGATGCTACTACAGGTAAATGTATTAGAACTTTGAGAGGACACAGCAGTCGAATATGGACAGTTGCACTAAGTTCCGACAAAGACAGCTACATTTTGGCCAGTGGCAGTGATGACCAAAAAGTTATGTTGTGGGATGTCAGTACTGGTCGTTGTATTAGAATCTTTCAAGGTTATTGTGATGGAGTACGGTCGGTTGCCTTCAGCCCAAACGGTTATATGTTGGCTAGTAGTGGGTCTAACAAAATTGTAAGGCTTTGGGATGCTAGCATTGGTACGTGCCTTCAAACTTTGCAGGGACACAATAATCGGGTAACATCAGTTTCTCTTAGCCCAGATGGTCGCATTTTAGCTAGTGGTAGTGAAGACCAAGCAGTGAAATTGTGGGATACTAAAACTGGTCAATGTATAACAACCTTAAATGGGCACAGTAACCGCATATTAGCTGTTACTTTCAGCCCAAATGGTCTGATACTAGCAAGTAGCAGCGATGATCGCACAATAAAGCTATGGGATACCAGTACGGGTCAATGCATTAATACCTTTAATAGACAAAGCCACCGGGTCTGGTCTATTGCCTTCAGCCCGGACGGTCAGATACTAGCTAGTGGTTGTCATGACCAAACAGTGAAATTGTGGGATGTAAACACTGGCCGATGCCTTCAATCCCTTCAAGGACATACTGATTGGCTGTGGTCAGTTAGTTTTAGTGCTGATGGGCAGTTTCTAGCGAGTGGCAGTAGTGATCAAACAGTGAAGTTGTGGGATGCGAGAACAGGTAAACACCTTAGAACTTTACAAGGTCATACCAGTTCTATCTACTCAGTCAGCTTTAGTGCGGATGGAAGCCTTCTAGCGAGTGGGAGTGGAGACCAAATGGTGAAGTTATGGGATGTCAGTACTGGACAATGCCTCAAAACTTTGTCAGGACATACCAAGTGGGTTTGGTCACTTGCCTTTAGTGCCCACGATCAAACCCTGGCTAGTAGTAGTCAAGATGATACGATTAGAATATGGGATATAAAGACTGGAAAGTGTCTAAAAATTTTGAGGAATGATAGACCCTATCAAGGCATGAACACCACTGGCATTACAGGTATAACTGAAGCCCAAAAGGCCTCTCTGAAAGCTTTAGGAGCAGTTCTTTATGGAGAAGACAATCCTACAGTTATAAGATGAAAGAACTTGGATGATCATAGAAAAAACTAAATCATTTTTTTAAGACTTAGCTTTTTGATACACTCAAGAACTTGTCTCCAGTCTTCTGAAATTTATATGATGCTTGTCTAATTTCTACTTCATATCCCTGCTTGATCAATTGGTTTATAACTGGCAGCAAAAATGGAGATAGCTTGCCAGAGGTATCTAGCAGTGGAAAAATGCGTGTCTCTATAGCAACTCGACACATTTCTGCAATAGAAGCGATATGAAACTCTTCAGATAGGTGTTCAGAATAGATGAATAAAAAATGAGAACATAAGGCTAAATCAAATTTTCGATCAGCAAATGGTAAAGTAGGTAGCTCACCTGTAACATAACGTTTCTCCTGAATTCCTAAAGAAAAGTCTTCAATGAATTCCTGCATTGCGGATATTCTAATCTTTAGTAACTGGCTTGGCGATTGAATATCCTGCCAAACAAAATTATCTGGATTTCCTTGCACCGCATTCATGACTTCACGGCTAGCTTCTTGGATGTGTCGAGCAATCTCAGTTTTACTTAATTTGTAGATGGGATCGCAAGAGACAACATTGCCTCCTCTACGGGTTATTTCAACATTAAAGCTTGCAGGACCACCTGCACAGTCAATAATTTTCAGTTTGTTATCTTCAAGAGTTAAACCAAACATGTTGGTGTATTCTTCAGCAGAACGTCCCCATATAAGGATTTTCTCAAACTTAATCCCCATAACTTTTATTCCAAAACTTACATTATTAATTCATTACTCTGGATTTACCCTATGAATAACTTCAAAAACAGGCATAAGTACAATTTTTGCCCTAACTTGACGCTCATCTTTGTATCTCTCAACCGCGCACCCAACTGCACCTAAAACACCAAGCGCCAACATTCCTAATACAGCAGAAGGTTCGGATACAGGTATTGGCTTCACGGCTGAAAAAGCTAATTCTCCAATTAGTTTGTGAGCAGATGTTGTAGGATGGACTTGATCCCAAAATAAAAACTTATCTGGTTCACAAGCAACTGGCTGCTTGGGAACATTAATGGGCACTACCGATAAGTCTCCAACACAAGATTCGGTAACATTTGTAAAACCGAATTCTTCTGGAGCAGCGATAATTCTATTGAATAGAGAATTAACATCAAGAGGAATGAGATTAATATCAGGGCTGAGTTGCTGGCTCAAAAAGTTGAGATTTGCAGTCAAACTGGAGTTGTGTGCACTGGTAAAAGTGCTTAGTAAGCTGGAATCTTGATTATTGCCGCCTGTAACTGGAAACTTTCCTAAATCTGGTAAGTTAACCACCAGAAAGTTTTTAGCACCAACAGCAGCAAGTGATGTCACTGATACTGATAAATTGTTGACTGCTTGGGTAGGATTAGGAATGTCACCAAAAAAGTAATCTAAATAATCATTTGTACCAGCCCAGATGACGTAGAGGGCGTTCGGGTTTGCAGAAGGATTTGTTGATGTAAAGCTATTAATCTGTTGTTGCAATCCTGGTAAACTAGCAATGCCGATATTCTTAAAGCCTGTGGTTGCGCCACCATAGGCAAAGTTGGTGTTTAGATTAAACATTAATCCTAAATCGGAGGCGAGATATTCCACCCAAATTGGGCCATTGGAAAAACGTCCATTAAAGTAAGTTGGACTTGGAGGGATGATTCCACCTGTGGCATTGAATACATTGCCTGTATCAGAGAGGCTATCACCAAACACATAAATCTCGTCATTATTCTGCGCTGAAACTTTGAGCGGAAAGATGAGAGATAAAATAAAAATTCCGGTCGCAAGAATTTGTTTCTTCACAGCCAACTCTCAGATAAACATTAAATCTTGGTAAACAACCTTAACAAGAAGGAGCTTTGCTTCTGTCTTTAGAAATTGTCACTGCCAAGTCAGATTCTATTTTATGGATAGGAGCAGAACCTAGCGCTACTTTGCCCCAACGCATCACACTCGCAGAGGCAGCACCGGCTGCACCAAATCCATAAACAAGAACTAAGTCATTTTCACTAATTTTTCCCAACTGTGCAGCATGGTACATATTAACTACAGTAAGTACTGGCCCAATATTTGCATATTGTGGATAGAGGTCGATTGTACGTTCTGGATTAATACCCAGAACGCGCGTACAAAAGCGTGCGAACCAAGCCGTAGGTGTGTTGAAAATAAAAAAGTCTATTTGTTCGAGGGTCACACTTGCTGCATTAATAGCACCTTCACAACAAGTGCGGAGAAACCCTACAGCCGTTTCGCGAGTTAACCTGTTTGCATCCTTGCTGACCTGCATACGAACCTGCAAGTTGCCCTGTATATTCTTGGCGATCGTAGGGTAAATTAGATCGGACAGGGCACCAGCATGAATAGTCTTAATACCAAGAATACCCTGATGTGATTCAAGTTTATTTACCACAAAAGCTCCGGCACCATCGCTAAGAAACCATGAGGCAGTATCATCTTCGGGGACAAAGTGAGAGTAAGAGCATGAGATAACTACTAGTACGTTGTGATACTGTTCTGCCGAAACCAAAGCATAAGCAGTCTGCAACGCAATTAGAGTGCTGCCACAGCTTGCATCGATATTCCAAGCTGCACCTTGCAAACCTAGCTCACGCGCCAGAAACGCAGCATCACCAAATCCGATTTGTTCAGGCCAGATCGAGGCAACAAGCATCAGATCGACATCTTCCAGAGAAAGCTTTGCAGCCGCAAGGGTATCTTTTACCGCACGGCACTGTAGCATTAGTGGTGACTCATTTGGACTTAGCACCCACCGTTCGACAGTCCCCCGAAAGGGATCTGATAGATAAGGCATCATCTCTAAGTCAAACTCACTCTTGGGGGTGGAGCCATCAAGAGAGAACCACCTTCCTAAACTTTTTTGCTCTGCTTGAGCAACCAATTCGGGGTATTTTTCTCTGTAGTAATCGTTGTTACGTCTAATGCTGGGTAAGCTCACAGCGAGTGAGCGAATACCTACTGCGTGTTGTGCCATGAATAACCTTTTTTTACACTCAATATTTAGTAGCAATAATTAGTTTAGCTCTGGGACATCAAGCTCTGAATACGACTTTCAACTGGTGCAGGCTGAGTAGGATCAATAATCACATCAACCACGAATGGAGCGATCGCTGCCATTGCTTTCTTCAGAGCCGCCTCAATGTCAGCCTCTCTCTCGACACGAATACCATCGGCTCCCATCCCGCAAGCAATCTTAACAAAGTCGGTTTGGGGAATATTTGCATCTACACCCTGGAAGCCCAACATTCCCATCCCCCGATCGCACATGTTGTAGTGTCCGTCATTAAGTACTATCCAGACAACTGGAATCTGGTACTTCACAGCTGTGCTGATCTCGTTATTCATTAGCATGGCACCGTCACCAACAATGGCGATCGCCTTACCACGACGAGCTAGTGCCGCACCGACAACGCCAGTGGTAATATGCCCCATAGACGCAAAACCGCTACAGTTTCGGTAACGATGTGGCTTGGCAAACCGCAGCATATAATTTCCCCAAGCAGACGAACTGCTTGCCTCGGTCATCACCAATACATCACTTCCCTCAACAATCAGTCTTTGAATAGCATCCATAAGCACTACGGGACGCACTTTCCCGTGTGTACGTAGATTGATTATACTGTGTTCAGGTCTAGATAGTATCGGTTTTGTCAACTGAACAGGATGCTGCGAAAAGTGTTTCAACAGACCCTTCACAAACACTTTGATGTCAGATGGAATCGCAAAGGTCTCAGCAGATGGATATGCAGTTCCTGGTATCTCTGGGTCGATGTCAACATGCAAAAAGCCCCGCAAAGGTACCATTACAGGGAGCAAGAGTGATGTGCGTTCGCCTAAGCGTGTTCCTAGAACTAAGGTGCGTAAAGGATGGGATTCCTGCATATACCTGAGAACCGACTCATGCCCACCGAACCCGGTAACACCTACAAACTGAGGATGATCTTCAGAAAAAATACCTTTAGCCCGTGGTGAACACATCACCGCAGCCCCTGTCCTCTCAGCAAGCTGGCGAATCTCTTTTGCAGCACCTCGTGCCCCGAAACCAACCCAAATTGCAAACGGCCCCTCAGACATTAACTGGACACATTTTGCAATTGTTTCCTCAGTTGCTGTTGCCACACCATTAGACAGAGTTACTCGTGGCAACGAAGTTTTGAGTGAACTTGTCTGGATATTTGTTGGAATACTTATATGAGCTACAAATCCTCCTGGTTGTCCTAGTCCAAGGGCAAGCCTTCGAGAAACCTCTGTGAGTTCATCACTAGATTCGACAGTGGTTGCATAATGGAATATTTGCCCTGAAGTAAAAATCCCGGCGCTAGGCATAGTGTAAGTGCTAGTTTCTTGGCAAGCCCAACGTCCTCTCTGTGGTGCTGAGGTTGAAGCTGACACGAAGATCACCTTAGCTCCCTCCCAACGGGCAGCTAACAATCCAGTCAAAGCGTTGGTGATTCCCGGCCCTGTAGTAGTGAATACCACAACCGGGCGATCGCTAGCAAAGTGTGCTTCAACGGCTGCAAAAGCTGCTCCAGCTTCGTGGCGAAAGTGCAGCACCTGGATAGAACTTTGGTGTAACGCTGCCCACACGGGAGCGATCGCGCCTCCCGAAACACCAAAGGCATATTGCACTCCCATGTCTTTCAGGATTTTTACCACTGCCTCTGCTACCGAAAAAGTTACGGATGGCTTGATATCAAATAGCTGTTTATTTGAATTTAATTGTTCAGTGGTATTCGCTTGTGTATCCTGAAATTTAACATCCATAGAAAATATACTTAGGAATAATTTCCTCTGTGGGATAATATTATCCCACACCCAAAGTAGGTCAGTGCAAATATTTGTCGTTTAAATCACGCAGCAAGCAGCCATGCTGAAGGCAAGAGGCAAGAGGCAAGAGGTTTTTAGCCCACTTCATCTTTATTAAGATAGTTTAGTTTTGTTGTGCCAATCTACTTGCTTATCTTCACACAGTTTGGTCTTTTCTTGCCTACCAACTTAAACTCTGCTTTGATATAAAAGAAATGTTAAGAGAGTTTAAGAGAAGTAAATGTGGCGATGCCTGTTGCGGGCTGCGCCAACGCAGATGGGTTCACCCGTCTTTTGGTTTGTGAAACTGAACACTACTAATCAAGCTCTGGAGTATAGAAAGGTGATTGACTTAAATCAGTACAGGGTTTTAACTTTCGATTGTTACGGAACCCTGATTGATTGGGAAAACGGGATCTTAGGGGTGCTAAAGCCACTTCTGCTGGCACACAACATTAATCTCGATGAAAATCAAATTCGGGCACTTTTTGCTGAATTTGAAGCAGAACTGGAAAAAGGAGAATATATCAAATACCGAGAAGTTTTGAAGAGGGTAGTCCAGAAATTTGGTGAAAGATTTGACTTTGAGCCAACTGCTGACGAACTAAAGTCACTGGCTGAATCGATTCAGCATTGGCTGCCTTTCTCCGATACAGTTGAGGCACTTAAAACTCTCAAGCAAAATTTTAAGCTGGTAATTATCTCAAATGTAGATGACGATCTCTTTGCTTTCTCGGCAAAGTACTTAGAGGTGGAATTTGACCAAATAATAACAGCAGAACAGGCAAGAAGCTACAAACCCTCCTTAAACAACTTCAGGCTGGCTCTTGAGAGAATTAATTTGCCGTTAGAGCAGATATTACACGTTGCTACTAGTGTATATCATGATATCGTTACAGCCAAATCTCTGGGACTATCAACAGTCTGGGTAAACCGTCGAGCAGACCAAAAAGGATTATCAACCACAGTATCAGCAGTAAGTCAACCCGACTTAGAAGTGGCTGATTTAAAGACTCTCACTGCTTTGAGTTCACTGAAACAATACTGAGCAATAAGTGTTGAGTGCCCAGCACTGTTTCAATGAGGTTCTGTTGTTACAAAACGAAACAGGGATTGCAACATAGATTGATTCTGTCTTACTCTGGAAAAACTACTACACCAGTTTGAGACCACATTAGCCCTTCTTTATGAGGGCAAAGTGCAAGGGACGGGTGACGCTCGTATCAACGCTCTGCTTCTGTCTCTCCAGATCAGTGCCCTGCCGATAATACTTGTTCAATAAAACACTTTGATAGCCTAAAACGATGAAAGCATCTGCTAATTTCGACTTTGAAGACGAGAAATTCAATGCACCGCCTTCTCAAGTCATCCCTTGGTGTCAGATGATTAATCCTCGGTATGGCACAGATGGTATACAATCTCACGGTTTGGCGATTAAGCTAGATAATGCTCATGCTGTTGGCTTTGTGCCAGATGATAATTGGCAGCAAGTGGAGCATGAATTTAGCTCTGGAGTCGAAACAGTCTTTATTAGCACGACTCCACACTTGGTTTTAGTGCGTCGGGGACCATTGTCTGTCAAAGACCGAGAAAGTGGTCTAAAGCTAGGTACGCTCAAAGATAATTATGATGCTTTTTTAGCCGACAAACTTAAATTTAAAACCTTTACTCGCTATCTAATTTTTATAGTGGGTGAGAATAAAAAGTTTTTACATGAATCACCACTACAACTAACACTTAATGGTGCCGCCGGAGCAAGTTTCAGCAAAACCTACTGTGAATATCAACAAGGTAAAGTAGTTAGTGGATTCGTTGCTGAACTAGAAAAGGCTTATGCTGTCTATCGCAAACAACCTTTGACACCAAAAGGCCCTTTGTTTCATGCTCATGGGATTTTTTGCCCCATAATTGAGTGTGAAGAAAGAGGTATTGAACCAAATACAGTTCTGGTAGCTTCAACTGTAGACTACAAACATCCGACGGTAGGGACTTTAACACAATACTTAATTGCTTCGGATTCACTTGAGTCTGCAATGATTTGCAAGACTTTTGAAGAATACAAAGATTTTGGGAAGGAACCCGTAAAATCAGAAATGCCTAAATTAGCAATGGCAGGGGTTTCCAAGTCTTACGTTTATGCTGATGAAGATGATTTTGCTTATCCGCCCTATTAGGTGGGAGTAGGGATTAGCAGCTGCCAACAGCTTAATACTATACTGCACCGGAACGTACCAAAATGATTGGTTGAGTTGCAAAGGTTATCTACGTCAGGTAAGCGCTAACATATATGTGATTTTGTCTAGCACATTATTTGCTATTCTTGCGCTTATGAGTTGATGCACACCTTGGATATTGCATAGCGATCGCTTGGGACGACCAGAATTTTATATTTATTGGGGTGCTTCTTAACTAAGAACCCATAAAATTGAACTAGGTCTATCACAAGAATGTGAGCAATTCTGCTATGAAAACCCTGGCTAAATGGTCTGTAGACGACTATCATCGCATGGTTGAGGCGGGCATTCTGCGTGGTCGTCATCTGGAATTGCTAGCAGGTGAAATTGTTGAGATGAGTCCAGAAACCCCAATTCATTACACCACAGCAAAACGAGGTGCAAAGTATTTAGAAGAGTTGCTCTTAGGTAAAGCTGATGTTCGTTTCAATGGGCCTATTACACTATCCGACTCGGAACCCGAACCTGATATTGCAATTGTTCGACTTCCAGAATCATCCTACAACGATCGCCATCCTGCTCCTAAAGATATCTTCTGGATTGTAGAGGTTGCCAAGACAAGCTTAAACAAAGACTTGGAGATCAAGGCTGTGATTTATGCGACGGCTGAGATTCAAGAATATTGGGTTTTAAGTTTATCGGCTAAACAGATGATTGTGTTCAGAAACCCGCAAAATGGTAAGTATGTTGAAGAATATACTATTAAGCAAGGAACGATTACACCGTTAGCATTTGCAGATTTTTCAGTATCCGTTCAAAGACTTTTGCCATAGGGTGGCGTTGCTGAATCGAGTGATGAATAGATGTATATAGGTACAGTTCTTCCGATATGCAACGCCAATTTTTTTACTATCTGAGAACCTTAGCTTTGACATCCTCCCGGCGCTAATCAGGAGTACCTGATATAGCGGGGGATTCCAAAGATCGCTCTTTGGACTTCCTCTTTCCGCGACCCGACTTACTTGGAGGAGTTTCCTCACCCACGCAGAGGTCGATGTCTCCAGAGGCGATTAACGTTCCTGTGTGCCCCACAGTACGGAGTCCAATTTCAAGAATATTCAGCGCTGCATTATGGTCACGGTCTAAGGCTGTTCCGCAATGGGGGCAGCAATGAGTCCTGGTACTCAAAGTTTTTTTGACAACCTCACCACAGTTAGAGCAATTCTGACTGGTGTAGTAG
>NZ_WBKL01000184.1:0-55040 GCF_015714705.1 Nostoc sp. NZL
AGAGATTATGGCGGGAGCCTTCTCTCCGATTTAGGTAAGGTAAAGTCATTAACTAGCGATGTCTACGACGGGCTACGCCTACGTGCCTTAACTGATTCCCCAGCAACCGAGCAAATTCTTTTTGGATGACTTGATAACACTCACAGGAAGTTGCTTCTAAATCCCCTCGGTTCAGGATATTAATTTGACCACGCTGGTAGCGAATCATTCCGGCTCGGCTGAGGGTGCTAGCCGCTACTGTTACACCGGAGCGCCGTACACCCAGCATCTGGGCAATAAATTCTTGCGTCAACAGAAATTCTTCTGATTCCAAACGGTCAGATACTGTTAACAGCCAACGAGCCAGCCTTTCTTCTAGGGTATGAAGACAGTTACAGGCACATCCTTGTGTAAGTTCGGTATATATAGCTCGTACATAGCGCAGTAGCAGCTTTTGAAGCGCTCCGCCCCGTTTGAACTCGTTTCGAAGTACATCTGCATCCATCTGCATTCCAGCGCCCGAAATTTGCACAAATGCTTTTGTGGTTGTTGTATTGCCTCCTAAAATTACTGGGATACCCACCATGCCTTCATTACTCACTATTCCAACTTCCACTGTCGAACCATCTTCCATACTAGTGACTATAGAAATCACTGCGTTTTGGGGAAAATAGACCTGTGTGATGGGTTCTCCTGGTTCGTAAATGACTTGCCGAGTGGGAAGCGAAACTAACTTCAGGTGCGGAACAAGGCGCTCATAATCACTGGTTGGCAAAGCCGCGAGTAACTTATTTACTTGCGGCTTAAGAGTGTATTCGCTCACTGAACATTAAAAGAGAAATTCGATAATAATACTTTAAATCAAGTTACTTTTGCCAGTCTGTTCGGTTTCGCACACATAACTCAAAAAAATTTTCTGGCTCGGTTACTGGGCATGAAGCCCAGTAACCGAGCAAATTCCTTTTGTATGACTTGATGACATTCGCAGGAAGTTGCTTCCAAATCCTCTCGGTTCAGGATGCTAATATGACCACGTTGGTAGCTGATCATTCCGGCTCGGCTCAGGGTACTAGCCGCTACTGTCACACCGGAACGACGTACACCTAGCATCTGGGAGATAAATTCTTGCGTGAGTGGAAAATCTTCTGATTCCAGACGGTCAGAGACTGTGAGAAGCCAGCGAGCTAGCCGTTCTTCCAGTGTATGGAGACGGTTGCAGGCAGCTCCTTGCGCCAGTTCAGAGTATACAGCTTGTACATAGCATAGCAGCAGTGTTTGAAGCGCTCCGCCCAGATTGAACTCGGCTCTCAATACATCTGCATTGATTTGCATCGCAGCACCCGAAATCTGCACAAATGCTGTTGTGGTTGTGGTGTTGTCTCCTAAAATTACCGGGATACCCACCATGCCTTCATTACTTACTATCCCAACTTCCGCCGTTGAGCCATCTTCCATAGTAGTGACTATAGAAACCACTGCTTTATCAGGAAAATATACCTGTGTGATCGGTTCGGCTGCTTCGTAAAGGACTTGCTGAACTGGGAGCGGAACTAGCTTTAGATGAGGGACAAGGCGTTCATAATCACTGGCTGGCAAAGCTGCGAGCAGCTTATTTGGTGGTTGCTGAAAAAGGCTTTTATCTAATGACATTAGAAGTCACTCTCCTTAAGGTAGGTGACTTTAGAAAAGCCAACTCATGGCACAAGGAAAGAATTTCAGAATTTGATCCTAATGTCGAAAGGTGTATTATCTAAAGGAACACGGGGACAATCTAAAAAATCTTAAATGAACACAGTTGTTGGAGTCTGTGCGGTTTCGTACATAGAAGCTTCAAAAAATTATTTTCGCCGTTTATTGGGCAAAGCCCCATAAACGGGTATATTCATCTTCTATAATTTGATAACATTCGCACGAGGTTTTTTCTAAAGCCTCTCGATTCAGGATGTTAATCTGACCACGGTGGTAAGTGATCATTCCGGCTTCGCTGAGAATGTTAGCTGCTTCGGTGACACCAGCGCGACGTACACCCAGCATCTGGGAGATAAATTCTTGCGTGAGTGGAAATTCCTCTGATTCCAGACGGTCAGAAACTGTCAGCAACCAGCGAGCCAGCCGCTTTTCTAGCTTATGAAGACGGTTGCAGGCAGATCCTTGTGCAATTTGAGTGTACATACCTTGCACGTAGCGCAGCAGCACGCTCTGAAGGGCTGTACCCCGATCGAACTCGCTTCTAAGTATATCCGCATCCATCTGCATAGCACTGTCTGGAATCTGCACTAATGCTGTTGTGGTTGTGATGTTGTCTCCTAAAATTACTGGGATACCCACCATGCCTTCATTGCTTACTAAACCAGCTTCCACAGTCGAGCCATCTTCCATAGTGGTGATTATAGAAACCACTGCCTTATTAGGAAAATAGACCTGTGCGATCGGTTCGCCTGCTTCATGAAGTATTTGCCGATTTGAGAGGGAAACTAGTTTTAGATGGGGGATAAGGCGCTCATAATCATTGGGTGGCAGAACAGACAGCAGATTATTTGCTGGTTGCTCAAGGATATTTTTGTCTAATGACATTGGGATTCTCCTGAATGTAGCAGTCTCTAGAAAAGGCAACTTGCGGCATAAGGAGAAAATCAAGAGTATAACCCTAATGTCAAAAGGTGTATTTTCTAAAAAAGTTATAATAAAAAGTTTATTTTTTTATACTCATACTTATAATATAACATAACCAAATTATTTATTCATAGTAATAAAAAATCCAGATTCTAGACTAAAAAACTTAGTATAAATGTCTAAATTATCTATCTAAATGCTAAATAAAATTAATACAAATTAAGAGACGCTCATTAAGTAAATACTACAGTAAATAAGTATATTGAGGTTGTTAAATCCTGGCTTTTGCAAAATTAATAGAAAGTATAAAAAAATCTGTACTCTCGGTTTAAAGGTAACGAAACTCAACAATTTAAATTGCTAATTTTCACCGTAATTGCGCTTGCGATCGCATAATTAACTATAGTTATGTTCACCTCCTTACTTTTCAGTATTTCTTTACTTTTGGTATCTAAATCTAAGCAAAATCTACTAACAGTAATAGCTGATTTAATGCAAAATTAAGTATTAATATGGCGCGTTATAGCTCTATATGAATGCATCAAAAATATCATCATTGTCTCAGCAAATATTTTGATTATTAGTATAACTTTTCACTTAGACTACTAAAAATACATGGTTATAGACATGAGCAGCATTGGAAGCGATCGCAACAGAAAGGGGCGATCGCTAATTTTATGCAGTGTCATCACCAAAGCTGATGTTAATAGATTTCCTTAGAAATAAGTTAAGGCAATAGCAATAAATCTGCCGATTGACCTTTTTTTAATTAAAAATTAAAAATTAGTGAAGAAGAATAATTTTTAATTAATTTTGGGTACAGAGCCAACACTAAATCAAAGATTTAGTGGTCTACAATCAGTGGTGGGTTCAGAGCCAACACTGATAGTGCCGGCGGCAAGCGAGTCCGCGATAGCGCAGCGTTAGCGAGTATTCGAGCGTCGCGTCTTGCAATTTTTAATTTTACATTTTTAATTTTTAATTGGAGCGTTCGCGCAGCGTCTCGTAGAGAAGCGACTTGACTGATATCGGGGTAATGGCAATCGCAAAGAAAGATAGAGTGCTAAATCAAAGGCACATGACTTGCTAAATTATCTTAATTATTTAAAATACAACAGTTGGTGAGAATACTTATTTTAGGTTTACTTACTTTAATATGATTTTTACATTCTATTTATAATTAATGCCATAACAGTAGCTAAACTTCATACTTGAGAATATACCCTACCTCTTCACTGTTGCTTAGAAAAATATAACATCTTACTTCATGATTACTTAAATCAAATGTCATTACTTATACCATTGTAGTAGCAGCTTAAAAGATTGATATTAGAGAAGTAGTTTAAAAATATAGCTTGTCTGTCTAGTACATGAATAAAAAATGGGCTGCTAAACGACTTACAATCAATCTCACATCAAGCGAGTCAGAGAAGCTTGAAAAATACTGTTCAATCACGGGGAGACCAGCAACTGATGTGATTCGGGAGTTAATTCGCTCTCTTTCTATTCAAGAGTAAAAAGTTTCCCAAACCTAGTAAATCATACTGAACAAAAAACAAAATCATGATCTGCACATCTCAATTTCTGAGTGAAATATACTGTTTTACAGTTAAGCTGATGCGCGTCTAAAGTATATAAACACTCTTGATGGTCGTTAACTGTTGACTGTTGACGGTTAACAGTCATCAGTCATCAGGTAAATGTACAAATATAAATGCGTAACAGCTTATCAATTATTTTGCTGCAAACACGCGCTATAGGTAGCAACTGAAGATAATTCAGATGTGATTATGCTCGATTTAGCCATGCCCAATATGGATGATTTTAAGCTAATAGTTCACCTATAAGCGAATCTGCAAACCCGTTCTGTTCTCATCATTTTTATTACCAGTATAGTCGAGGAAAATCGCTAGCGGAGTTTAAAGGCAGGGGCAACAGCATTCCTGCCCAAACCCCTCTAGATCAACAAACTACTCAATAGGCTGTGCAATCGCTGCTGGGAATGAGATGTATGCACAATCTTCATCTCAGCAGTCTACCTAATTGGGGGTTTTTATGCTAATTCCTTTCCTTTTCCGTCACGAGAAGGATTACAGGTTGGGCATTATCTGCTCCTCGTGCCTCAACTTTCCAAGACAGACCCTTCAAAAGTCTTGTTGACTATTAAGAGAATCCCAAAAATAAATTTTTCAGCCAAATTTTAGTAAAATCAGCCTAGCGATCGCCATCCCGGAAGTAACTATAAAAAGTTCTTTGTCAGTTGTGGGACACACCGTTATTTACATGGCTCATCAATCAGTAATGGCTTTACCAAAACTTACCCTTTAGATTTACATGCAGGTGTACAGCGATCGCCTCTTCGACAGCTAAGAATCTAATGAGAGGATAGGTAAACTCCGCTTACCTTACGTATCGCTTATTCTCAATTGCGACGGAAACTTCTCTTACGTTGCTTGTGCCTTGCGACTTCTTTGCGCTTGTGTTTTTCCAAAGGTGTTTCAAAGTGACGGTTCTTTCTCATGTCTGGAAAAATACCTGCTTTGGAAACTTCCCTTTTAAATCGACGTAAGGCTGACTCAATTCCTTCATTTTCACCCACAAATACTTGGGTCATTTTCATCTCCTACTTAGTTGGTACTGGGCAATTTTAAGCTATCCAGTAGACCGGAGCGCAAAAAGGGCAGATAATGATTCTGCCCTTAAGACGTTAAAACTTAATTTTTGATCTTAAAGCTTAGTAGCGTCCGCGAGAGTATCCGCCGCCGCCGCCACCGCGACGGTCACCACCAAAGGAACCGCCTCTATCTTCCTTAGGTTTAGCTTTATTAACTTTGAGATCGCGTCCCATCCACTCAGCACCATCAAGAGCTTCAATGGCAGCTGTTTCTTCAGCTTCTGTGCCCATCTCTACGAAAGCAAAGCCGCGTGGACGTCCTGTTTCACGGTCAGTAGGTAACTGAACACGTTTTACAGAACCATGTTCCGCAAAAACAGAGGTGAGGTCTTCTTGTGTGACCTCGTAGGATAGATTACCTACATAAATTGACATGCGTTATCTCCAAAATCATAGGTGTGTAGAGATTTAGATTTCGGAGACAAGCTTGTTAAGACCAAAAGGGAAAAGCCTGTCAATACTAAAAACAAACACTGTAACCGAATTTTATTCTCACTTAATTACCTTAGCACATCATTCAGTTCTTACCCATCGTAAAAAAGGAAGTATTCAGAGTGAGCGATCGCTTGTGGACTCCTCAAACAACCTCTGGGTCATAGATTTATAGGCAACTCTAATATTTAGTAGCAGATATTCCCCAAATAATTGCAAAATAAATGCAGTTCGTCATTGTTACTACTTGGAAATGCCGACTACACTTGCTGACGCACAAAATTTACTTTCTGACCTGATCGCCCGCTACTCACAGCGTGTAGATTATCTGATGATTCGCCTTGAAGAAGCAGAAGGGACTGATATCTTGTTGCGTGGCGACAAGGTAGAAACCCTCAGTGAAGGCATCTCCATTGGTGGACATATTCGCGCTTGTTATAAAGGTGGATGGGGGTTGAGCTGCTTTAACGAGCTAGCGACAATTAAGGAGCGAATAGAAGAAGCGATCGCTGCTGCGCGGATGGTTGGTGACGAAGAAACTTTACTTGCACCCATTGACCCGGTGCAAGCAGTATGCATTCTACCCCTAAAAGGCACCGATCCCCGTAAAATCCCACTCTCGAAGAAAAAGCAATTGTGCGATCGCTATACTGAATTGCTCAAAAGCGTTGATCGCCGGATTACCACTACCTCGGTGCGCTATGGAGACAGCGCCCAAAAAGTGATCATAGCTACCTCAGAAGGCACTTTGATCGAGCAATCTTGGGTGGATATGGAAATGCGCTTTGCCGCCACCGCCAGAAATGGCGAAACCGTACAAACTGGACGGGAAACTACTGGCTCTCGCAAAGCTTACGAAGATTTGACTGATTTGGATGAACAGGTAAAAAGTGCTGCTCAAAGAGCGATCGCAGCTTTATCTTTGCCATCGGTCAAAGGCAATACCTACACCGTTGTCATTGACCCAATTCTTACGGGTTTATTTGTCCACGAAGCCTTCGGGCATCTTTCTGAGGCTGATATGGCTTACGAAAACCCCGATCTGCTGGAAGTTATGACTATCGGGCGGCGGTTTGGCCCAGAAGAACTCCAAATTTTTGATGGTGCAGCTCCAGAGGGACATCGCGGTAGCTATTTTTATGACGATGAAGGCACGCCTGCTACTACTACTCAACTAATTAAAGATGGAGTTTTAGTTGGACGTTTACATTCTCGTGAAACCGCTGGCAAATTGGAGGAAGCGCCCACAGGTAATGCCCGTTGTCTCAGCTATCACTTTACTCCCATTGTCCGTATGACAAATACCTGGATTGAACGGGGTAAAACACCAGTCAAAGACTTATTCACCGATATCAAAGAAGGAGTGTATGCCCGTAATTGGTTAGGTGGGATGACGAATGGGGAAATGTTCACCTTCAGCGCAGGGGAAGCGTGGATGATTAGAAACGGTAAAATTGCGGAACCTGTGAGAGATGTAACGCTTTCGGGAAATGTATTCCAAACATTAGCGGATATTGAGGGAATTGGTAATGATTTTTACTGGGATGAATCCGGCGGTTGTGGTAAGGGAGGGCAAAACGGTTTGTCAGTGGGTTGTGGTGGCCCTAGTCTCCGAATTCGAGATGTAGTTGTTGGTGGGGAAACCTGAACTACTCGCCGCTATACCCGGTATTTCGGGTTAGTTCAGGTTTGTAATACACTGTGGCGGAAGTTTGCCTACCTTTAACAAGGGGATTTTGCCCCTTGTCTGGATTTGGGCCGAATTGTAGTCTGTAAAAGAATAGGAATTGGTTTTGCCATAACCTCTGCTAGATGAGCATCAGAATTGAGTATAGCGATCGCTATTTTACTAACACTTAAGTTTTTAAGTCCCCGATCATCTATCCCAAGGATGAAAGTAACTCACATCTCTAGATACTAGCGCCAGCGGTTGAAGATGGCTAATCTAGACAAAGGTGATTCAGGATTCACTCTGGCTTAATTCACCACACCAATCCTCTGTGGCGCGTGCTGAGGATTTGCGGTCTCTGGTTAACCTGGATAGCCTCAATTAAATGTTCTTTAGCACAGCGACAGATTATGAAAGCAGATCAACTCCTGAAAAACTATGCCGCAGGTGTCAGAGACTTTAGTGGTGTCAACTTGAGCGAGGCAAACTTAAGGGAAGCCAATCTCAGCGGCGTAATTTTAGATAAAGCAATTTTAGATGGAGCTAATCTAAGTTACGCTAATTTAGTCCAAGCCAGTTTGATTGAGGCAGATTTAAATGGAGCAAATTTGAGCAATGCTGACCTCAGTGGTAGCAACTTAAGCGGAGCTATCTTGGATGGAGCTATCTTGGATGGAGCAACTTTGGATGGAGCAAATTTGAGTCAAGCTGATTTAACGGTTGCTAAGTTGATTGAAACCAATTTGAGTGAAGCCGATTTGCAGGAAGCAAGTTTGATAGCGGCGAATTTAGATGGAGCCGATTTGAGTGGTGCAGACTTAACTGTAGCCGACTTGTCCCAGGCAAATCTTACCCAAGCAGATTTGAAGCAGACAAATTTGAGCGGAGCAAATTTGGAGGGAGCCAATATAGAAGGAACAATCCTGGATGAAAATGTTTAAATCTAATAACGATAATTGCTGACAAATCAGCCTGCTTCCAGTGACAAGTGATATTTTTGCTGCGATTCCAAGTTAAGGATACAGACAATCAACCACACTAAACCTGCGGCATAGCCAGCTGTCACATCAGTTAGCCAATGGACTCCAAGATAAAGCCGACTGAAACCAATCGCAGCAATTAAGGCAAAAGTCAAACCATAAATCCAAAAGCGCCATTGAGGAAACTGCTTTGCCAGAATATAGCCCGTAAAACCGTAAATAACTATTGAGACCATCGCATGACCGCTGGGAAAACTGTGTTGACCCACATTAATAATATGCTTCCACAATGCTGGACGCGTTCTAGCAAATAATATTTTCATTAAACAATTTAGCAAGATTGCACCGACTCCAGCCATGCCCAAGATCGTTGCATCCCGGCGACAGTTATAATATAACGGACTAATTGCCAACCCTAAAGAAGATATCAGCATTACTAGTGGATCGCCCAGAAAGGTGATACCAAGCATAATGCGATCGAGCAGTGGTGTATGCAGTTTCTGGATCAAAAGCAAAATGGCTTCGTCAAAATTATATGCGTACAACAGTCCAGTGCCGCATACAAGGGCGCAAACAGTCCCCAATACCGGAATAAATTGACTGCCTGTTTGGTTTAATTGCCGCTGCATGGATATTTGTTGAAATAATATGCCTGAATCAAATATGTTTCGGTTATTACCCCCAACTGAAACAATATTTTCTTTAACATCAAAGGAATGCAACTTACTGTCTCCAATGACTGCGGTAGATGCTTTTGGAACCTTGACTAATTGGCTGGGTATGGAAGAAGCAACTAATTTACTCCCTTTTTTCCTATAATCTAAGACAATTTCTTGGATGAGCAGTGCGATAGTGGTTTGCGTAGCGTCTCGTTGGTGCAGTCTCCCGTAGACAAGCGAAGACCCGCCTTGTCCTATCGGACACCCTTCGCCAAAGGGGTTCGCGTTTAAACTTTTATCTGGATGGAAAATAACCAAGATATTCCCTGTGTAAGTATTAGCACGAGCTTGCAAGATTATTTCCTTCTCTAATAATCTTGATTCGAGATATCTTTTGAGAGCTTCCGAATGATAAAGCCCATTGACCTTATATCTAGCTCTTCCTTTAACGGCAGTATGTATTGCTTGAACCCAATAATCTTTATTAATCACTTTATGAGATTGAGGAGTACCCATTTTTATTTAATTGATAATAAAATGCTTGGACTAAAGACTAGGGAAGAGAGATTGTCATGAATTCTGGGCAATCCCAGTTATTTCAGGGCTACTTACTCTTAACTAGGAATAATTTTAATGCTTACTGTATTAGCAACTATACGAGCTAAGGCTCACTAACAGATTGTAATTTTAAAGGCTGGGAGTTGACCTCGCTATTGCCGCGTAATCGCCATCGCTTGTTAGGCAAGATAAACATGGCGGCAGATTTTAGTTTCTTAATTATGCTTGTTGATGCAGAAAGTATTCGTTCCCAAACATCTTTCCTAAACCTTCGATACACAATAATATTACGTGCTTGGTTAATTTTGCGTGTACTATCAATTAGGTTGATTAGAGAGTCAAAGATAGCCCCCACGATTGATTTTGACGTTACCTCTTTTGGCATAACCTCATCTTGGGCAGTTTGAATCAGATTGACCAGACGCTCACGCATTTGATTATCTGAAATTACACCTACTTGATAATTGATCACTATGGATGCCGCTTTTGGGTTAATACGAACATTTGTAACTCTAGGAGCGGATTCTATTACTAACTTGAGTTTATTAGCATACTCAGGATCTCTGGCTAGCAGAGGAATACGAAAACGAATGCGCCCAGGAATTGTATGGACAATGCTATAGAATATCTTTGGGGATGGTGCTCTTTTATTAGCTACGCTTTTACCTGCCTTTTTTGGTGGTAAACGCAGATTAAGACTAGCACTTTTGTTAAAATTAGACCGTTTTATAGAAGTCATAGTACCAATTTTTAATTTCAAAAAGCACAAAAATCAAGCGAGGCTTGTTAACTTATCTATTTATGTTCTAAGAGAGGGTTTTCTTGAACTACGTTGACTTTACTTTAGTCATACCTATTCTTGTGAGTTAAAAAATCTATCTCAGTAGTGAATCTAGCTGTCACTGCTTTTCAGATTGGTTAAGTTTCTTTAACACTGTGCTTTGCCAATAATAATGAAATAATCAAAAAGCTTTTTTGACTTCTGACTGTTGAAGGCTGGTGTAATTGGGGACTTTATGGCGATTTTATTAAAGTCAGTAGACCGAAAAGTTTTGCGATCACTCCCTGATGGATACTTGCAAATCTGATTATTGTCTAAAAACCGTACTTTTTGATACAGTTTTGGGAAAATTTCTTGAGAAAAATAACATAAGGAAAACTAATAATTCAGTTAAAAAAGTAAGAACATGGTTCTAGGGCGTGTCATCAATTGAGCCAAATGACAGAAGCAGCCAGATAAATTGCACCTAAAAAGTTTGCAGCGCGTTTGTCGTAACGTGTTGCGTAGGCGTAGCCCGCCGTGGGCATCGCTCGGTACTGCTTGAGTTTGGCAAAAAAGTTTTCAATGAGATGACGGGCTTTGTATAATTCACGAGGGTGATTACGGTTGCGTTTGGGGGGAATCACAGCGGTTTTATCCTGTAACTGAAGCCGCTCTTTTTCCTCGCTCATCCGCATCATAGCCTTTGTCTAAAGATATATGCGCCGAAATAGAAAAGAATCTACCGAATATTATTCTTAAATATCTCTCTGCTTATAGCCCTGATTTTAATCTAATTGAATTAGTTTGGCATTCATGTAAAGAATATATAGCTCATAAACTGTTTCAATAAGTATGTGAACTAAAATCTACCTTAAATAAACTCTTAAATGATGGAGAGCTTATTATTAAATGGGTAAGAAAAATAAAAAATAAGGGAAATGCTGTTTGTACAAATTAAAAGCACAACAGCTTAAGAGTGGAAACTGAGTGAGTTGCCCAGAGCATCCACCACAGCATGAATCTTTGTACTTAATCCGCCTTTGCTCCAACCAATGGCTTCAGTGCTCTTAATTTTTCTGCGATGTCTAAATCTTACGTAGGAAAACCACTTTGTTTTGTCAGCTTCATAACTTATAAACTTGATGTAGAGATTGTTGGATGATACAGCTTGCATGCAGAGACTTGACGTTAGGTTTGGTTTCATTCTAACCAATCCACGAATAATTAAATTCTATGTATTTTTTCTAATTGGCTGTACTTATTTAGCTGTACTTATTTAAAGGATATATGTTAAATTCATCACGAATTTCATCTGTAAGTTCCCGTTGCATAAACGGAAGGGTAAGATTTTTCTTTATCCCTCGGAAAGCTTGTTTAGGATTACGCTTGAATGTAGCAACTAGCGGTTCTTGCATACAAGTACTCTCGCCTATTTGATCTCTAACATAAATAGCACCTGGAAAAGGTAATGGCTCAATAGGCGTTCCTCGCGCTGCTAAATATATTTTAGCAAGTGGATGCCCTTCTAAAAAATCGTCATGCCCAGTCAAAGGTTCATCGCTTAATACTTTATTAGGCAAACTAAACAAGCTATAATTGATGATATTGCACGTTCCACACAATTTATAAAAGTTTTTTTTGCGAACCATAATTTTTCTGCTTCCTTCTTGATATTCATAGCCAATCTCTATATACCAACCATTACTTTGTGGATTTTGAGCAACATAACTTACTAATCGTTTACTGATGCAGTCATCAGCATCTACAGGCATTATATGTGTTGGCTGTAGTTCTCGAGCAGCTAATAGTCCAACAGCAAGTTTCTTTCTTTTATCTTCCATCTTTTCAGGGTGGGTTGAGCCTGGAATAGGAAAATTGACTTCTATATATTGCACTTGGGGATGATGAAAATTCATTTCCGGTCTTTCATGACAGACTACAATAACCTCAAATTCTGAGGAAGTTTGATTGCAGACTGAGCTTAGACATCTTTCAAACAACTTGGATACTTCTGTCCATGATTTTGCTACTTTTGAGCTTTTAATTGGGATTAGGAAAACTAACATATTGTAATATGTACTCGTTTTATTTTTTCGTAAAAGTACGTCTCAAATTTAATTGAGGAAAGAAATTAAGGTAATATTCAATTACATACAACATTATTTGTCATAGTTTTTAGCTAGCTAAATTAATTTTTCCGCTGACTTTAGTACGGATTAAGCCATCAATATTAGAATATTACTCGTCACACTAGTAAAAATGTTCTCAATACTAAAAGATTATTAAATTAGGCATTGCTACCAGTGGATATAGATAGTTGTAAGAAGCTGTGAAACAAGTTATTTCCTACTTGAGTGCCAACTCCGATAACGCTGAGGTCATTACTTATTTGAACATTAGACATATTGCCAACAAAGGCATTTGGAATAATTTAAGCCAACGCAGAACAACTCCCAGGGGAAAAACTTATTCCTGTTATGGCAATACTCAATAAACTTCTCCAATAAGTAAAACGCCAACTAGACATCACACGTCTTTATAAAAGCACAGGACTGAAATTTAGTTAAGCATAAATCAAGTTAGTATCTATCTATTATTTAGCAATAAATATACTATGACTTCACTCCAAAACTCAACTTTTTTGCAGAAAATTAAAATTATTACAAAACTTTGCGTTCCTCGTTTTCAAACCAAAGTATCAAATCTGTCAGAACGTATCTGTGTGCCATTTCGCCAAACTTCTACTTTTTCAGGGCTGATTAAATAATAAAAACTACCATTATCTGCTCTATATCTGCCTTTACCAATATTTAAAGCTGCTATTTTTATAGGCTTACTTGGGCCTTGCTTCAACTGTCCAATATAAAATAACTGGCATTTTCTTCACAGACTTTTACATGAATGTTTGCAGTCTCACCCTCAATTATGGTAACTCCATTGCATTTAGTATCAGTGTTAACAGGGGCAAAACCTATTGGAATTGGCTGTGAAGGTGAAACTTGCTTTGCTACCGGGGGTGTCCAGACTGGACGGTTCGGGTTATCCGCTTGCTGAACTCTTGCAGTTAAGGATGTCAACAGATGAAGGGGATCAACTGCTATTCGACCATTTGGATGAACTTCAAAGTGCAGATGAGGCGCTGTACTATTGCCTGTAGATCCCATTTCAGCGATAATTTGACCTTGAATGACCTGTTGACCCTTGCTCATCAACAAACGGCGATTGTGACCATAAACAGTGATGCTGCCGTCAAAATGTTTAATAGTTATAGCATTGCCTAATCCCCAATCATCCCAAGCTGCTTTGATGACTGTACCAGATGCCGCAGCAACAATAGGAGTTCCAGATGCCCCTGCAATATCAATTCCTTCATGTTGATATTTGCGGAAGCCCTGAGAAATAAACCCTTGAGTCGGCCAGATTAAGTTAGAAGCAGGAATAGGAGTTTGCTGAATTGGCGAATCACCTGCTAACTGTGTCAGGGCAGATGTATTTGTACTTACTACGGCGGTTAAGGATATTAACCCAATTAGTCCATAAGTGCGGTATCGATAAACGGTAACTTTTTTCATAAGTTGAAAGTTTATTCAAACAATAATTCAGATAGTTTCTGATTATTTGCTGTTTCAAGCTGACTTGGAAAATATCAGGAAATTTAGCAGATATGGCATTTCCAAGACCCTCACCAAACACTTTGGCGCTACAAGTTTAATATCTGCCCCGTATGCCAGCCACCGATGTATCGAAGGGTGGCATACGTTTTTGTGATTCTTCCCTTCTGGCTCAGGACTTAGTGTAATTATCAATTACTTTGGCTAAGTCGGGCACTGCTTCTTCTACGTGCTTTTTGGCTGAACCACGAAGTTTTTCATAGGTTCCTCGCACGATTTGGCGCTTGGCGTTCTTAACTCTAGCATCGGTGACACCCAATAGCGCGTCTGCCGTATGAGAGCGATTCGCATTCAGGTATTCAATTGGATCGCCTTTCTGTACGCCTTCGCTCCAGATAGGATCAAGTGCTGTAAAGCACTGCGGTAGGATCTGCTCAACAACGTAGGGGATATACCCTGGTTTGACCCCCTTTAGGGCGGCGAAGGCAGTTTTCAAAGCAATGCCGCTCATACCTGATTTCGATGCAAGCTGTCCTTCTATCATGTTGCAACAGTCATTTATGACCATAGCCTTTTTGGTCGGGTTCAAAAGTCCCTCACTAAGTCCCATTTCACTTTTCCTTATCTAAGTATTTAATTTCTATTCGACTAATTTTTTTAGCAAGCAGGAAATTACAGAAAATCGTATCAGAGTTAGAGAATGTTATGAACATCACATTTTCACTCCTTAAGGCCTTGCTGATAATGGGTGCTTCTCATTCTTCTGTTCGCGTTCTTGTAGAGCTTTTTAGTTAGGGGGGGAGTGTGCTTCGCGCACACTACGCGAACGAGGTTTCAGGTTTTGAGTGCCTAAATCCTGTTTCTAATTAGCTTTGCCATTACTCTGAAAATTTAACAACTGATCATCATTGACCCAAATTGCTTGCTGAGGCACAGAAATAGAAATTCCGGCTTGATCTAGGGCAACTTTCAAACGGCGGCGAAACTCCCGTGCTACATCCCATTGTTTGAGGGGCTGTGTTTTAATCCAGACGCGAATAATCAAACCGCGATCGCCAAATTGATCTATTCCCAAAACTTGCGGTGTTTCCAGTATTTGACGCTCCCATCGCGGATCTTTATCCATCTCAAAGCCAATACTTTCAATCAACTTCAAAGCCTTTTCAATATCGGCTTGGTAGGCGATCGGGATCGTTAAATCGGCTCGTGACCAACGACTAGAAAGATTGGCAACAACCTTAATTTCACTATTGGGAATCGTGATCAAGCGCCCTTCAGAATCCCGCAGTTGGGTCATCCGCAGATTCAGATTTTCTACTAAGCCTCCCACGTCTCCCACATTAATCACATCGCCTAAAGCGTACTGGTCTTCTAAAATGATCAGGAAACCGTTAATCGCATCTTTAATTAAGTTTTGCGAGGCCAGAGACACGGCAACACCAACTAAACTGGCACCCGCTAGCAAGGGAACGATATCTATCCCCAATGACACCAGCGCTAGCAAGAAGCCTACTCCTACGCAAATACCAGTAGCGATGCTTTTAGTCACGCCAGAAAATGTGGAAACTCGCAGTCTCAGCCGTTCAGAACTTTCTGGAGTCAATAAAGCACCACTACTAATCAGAGTGGTGGTGAAGCGATCAATGAGGGCGTAGATGAGACGGATTGCTACGTAAGTTACCAGGAACACAACACCTAATCGCAAAGGAAATTGGACGGCATTGAGAATTATTACCTGAAATGGTCGTGTGTAGGGAAATAGACCCAAGATAAAGAAGTTTCCACCTCCCCAAATTCCTGCTTGACTTAGCTGGAATAATCGTCTCTTAACTTCTTGGAGATGTCGGTGTTGCTGTTGATTCAGTTGTGTTGTAATTGGTTGAGCTACTGCTGGTGAACTTTGGGAGTTGAAGGGGCCTGTGTTGGGTTGAGAGGCGATGGGATGTACTAAATCCTTTTTGGAACGCTGCTGCCAGCTATATACCCCCAAACTCATGAGAATCATCACCAATCCAATACCCGCAGCAATTTTAGCTTGGTCGATTAAAAATTGAGTTTGTCTTTCTTGCTTTGCTTGTTGCAAGTCTTCTTGTAACGATTCGGCGATTTGATTTGCCGATGTCGATATATCTACCTGTCGCAGTCCAGCATCTTCAGAAGTGATGGTCATCAGATATTGATTGTTGACATAAATGACTGGTAATCCGTTGACCTGGCGAACTTCTACGTTGATTGCTGTTTTTGCTGGTGACTGAAAGTAATTTTGGCTAATTTTCTCCAACTTCTTTTGGATGTCTTCTGAACGCTCAGGAAAGTTGGTTTTTGATGCCGCTATCTGAAATAAGCGACGACCATCTAAATAAATCCAGCCCGAAACAATTCTATTATTTGCGTCATTACTCACACTGCTGGGAGTTGGCAGCTGCGGTAACAAAGGAATCTGGGCTGTGGCTTTTGGCATAGATACAACACCTATGGCCATTGAACTAGCGATCGCCAAAAATTGAAAACGCACTCAAACACCTCCTTGAAAAAAATTGACTATTGACTACTTCTATAACCATCCTCCGCAATTTTTTTGAGTAAATGTACTTATCTAAAGTTGAGGTTTTCCCTTTAGATAATGAAACTTTGATGTTTTTTTGGTTGTCCTCTATCTTTAGACAGATGACAATGTACTTCAAATCAGCAAATAAGGCTTAGAAAAGTCTTACTCTTACCAAAGATAAAACAAAAAGGAAGAACCTGGGGATGAAGTTGACATTATACTGATCAAACGTCAAGCTAGTTTTGAGGACTATTGACTGGTAGTTTTGCTAATTACAAGCAAAAATCGCCAGTCGTAGAATAACCTAGTAGAGTGCGTAAAATTTACGTAGCTTTTTTAATTTTTTGAGGTAACTTTTGATGACCGCAACTTCTCCCCGATTAAAGCACGAGGTTAAAGACCTCGGCCTAGCTGCCTTGGGAAGACAGCGCATTGAATGGGCTGGACGCGAAATGCCAGTATTGCGGCAAATCCGCGATCGCTTTGCTATCGAAAAACCATTCGCTGGTTTACGCCTTGTAGCTTGCGCCCACATTACAACAGAAACAGCACATTTGGCGATCGCTCTGAAAGCTGGTGGTGCAGACGCGCTTTTAATTGCTAGCAACCCTTTATCAACTCAAGATGACGTAGCAGCTAGCCTCGTCCTCGATCATGAAATTCCCGTCTTTGCTCAAAAAGGCGAAGATAACGAAACTTATAACCGCCACGTCCAAATAGCTTTAGATCATCGCCCCAACATTATTGTTGATGATGGTAGCGATGTGGTTGCAACTTTGGTACAACAACGCCAACACCAAATCGCTGATTTGATTGGTAGCACCGAAGAAACCACCACCGGTATTGTAAGGTTACGCGCCATGTTTAGAGAAGGCGTTCTCACCTTCCCCGCAGTCAACGTCAACGACGCGGACACCAAGCACTTCTTTGATAATCGTTATGGTACAGGGCAATCAACCCTAGATGGCATTATCCGCGCCACAAATATTTTGTTGGCTGGTAAAAACATTGTCGTCGTCGGTTATGGCTGGTGTGGTAAAGGTACAGCCCTCCGCGCCCGTGGAATGGGTGCTAACGTCATCGTCACCGAAATCGACCCCATCAAGGCAATTGAAGCCGTAATGGATGGCTTCCGCGTTCTGCCAATGGCAGAAGCTGCACCCCAAGGTGATATTTTTATCACTGTGACTGGTAACAAGCACGTCGTTCGCGGTGAACACTTCGATGTGATGAAAGACGGTGCGATCGTTTGTAACTCCGGTCACTTTGACTTAGAACTTGATTTGAAATACTTAGCTGCACAAGCTAAGGAAATCAAAGAAGTTCGTCCTTTCACCGAAGAATATAAGTTGAAAAATGGTAAATCAGTTGTCGTTCTTGGACAAGGACGCTTGATTAACCTAGCTGCGGCTGAAGGACACCCCAGCGCAGTAATGGATATGAGTTTTGCCAACCAAGCTTTGGCTTGTGAATTCCTGGTGAAGAATAAAGGGAAGTTAGCCCCTGGTTTGCACTCAATTCCTGTTGAAGTCGATCAAGAAATTGCTCGGTTGAAGTTGCAGGCTATTGGTATCACAATTGATAGCCTAACCGCTGATCAAATTGAGTACATCAATTCTTGGACAAGTGGAACTTGATACATTGATTAGTTGATTTTTTGAGGGATAGGCTTTTGGGCTTATCCCTTTTTTTTGTGTTTAACCCATACTGCAAGCGGAATCCGCAAAGTAGATGCAGAGAGTGCAAAGTGCAACAGCTTACTTAAAAAATTAGGTAAGATATGATTTATATTATTATTTTTTATATGTCAGTAAAAGATATTGTTTTAGGTTTTAGATACCCTTATGTCCGGCAGTTTACTAGTTTTGCATCTGTTTAATTTTTTTGCATTTTATCTAAACTTAAAGTTGAAATGTGAGTATATCAATTCTTCAAGTTCAATTAAAGTTACTCGTATTTGAACTAAGGAGGCAGTAGGTTATATTATAGAGAGTTTTACAATCAGTTTGAACCTGAGCCACTTTTTTTATTTTCCAAAGATAATCTAACTTCTTCGGATAGAAAAGGAAAGTTATCAGTTTCTGCATTTCTAACATATTTTCTGATAAGTTCTACTTCATAAAAATAGGATTCTAGTTGTTTAGCTTCTGTATCTCCAAAAGATAATGGTCTATCAAGTAGCCTTCTATATAAGTCATAAAATTCAGATTCACCATGACGAAAAGCCTTTAAATTACTTTCAATTTTGAATCCTTTGTAAAAACTTAGAAGCATGGCAGTATGCGTTGATACTATAGTTAAAAAAAGTTTAGAATAAGGAGTCCCATCTATTAATTGTGTAACGGTAGGTATCAATGTCGCTGATGGAATAGTCCACCATAAGCAGTAAAAATGAAATCTAGTGTACTTACTTGCTTCATTTTTCCAAAATAGAAGTGTTCCCTGTAGTCTACTATAATGTTGGATTAATGATTTTTTTGCTTCTTCTGAGAAATATGAAGATTCATCAAATGAAGCTCCACCAGGATAAAGTTTTACCTTTTTAATTATTGCTTTTAAAGTTGGAATAAAAGTAATTACTGCTATTGAAATATATATTATTGATGCTATTAACCATGTATTCATTGATAATAATCCTCATTTTTTAAAAGGATAACAATATTTTAAATATAGTAAGCCATATTACAAGTTTTAAAAAGTAATGACATAAGAAAATTTACATATCAATTTTATAAGTAAGTCTCATCCTAAAAAGCTATTGTTTGTTAATTCTAGAATGATAATTACAGCGTTGTACCTTCGCACCTCGTGATTACACAGACAAAACCCACCTGCACTTCCAACCAGCCAATATAAGACAATATACTGAATTTGCAGTTAATTAAGCCTAAAAGCTCCTACTAAATCGAGAATAGCCATTGCTATAACTTAAAACTATCAACTTGATATACTAGAAATATTCCTACATACACATTTTATGTTAACCGTAACAGTTGATGAAATCCAGCAAAATCTAACTAGCTACCTTCAACAAGTAGCAGCAGGGGAAAGTATTATTATCATGCAAGCAAGTAAACCTATTGCAGAAATTAAACCAGTTTCAGCCACCTCTCAACAAATTAGACCTTATGGTTTATCTGCTGGCGAGTTCATTGTTCCAGATGATTTTGATAGTCCCTTACCTGAAGAAATTTTGAATAGTTTTGAAGGTAAATGAAACTCTTATTAGATACCCATATTTTCTTATGGTTTATTAGTGGCGATCAAAAATTACCAATTTATTTACAACATAGCATTCGTGATTTAAATAACGACGTATATTTAAGTTGCGTTTCAGTTTGGGAAGCAACTGTTAAATATCAGCTAGGTAAATTACCATTACCAGAATCACCTGAAATCTACCTTCCTAAACAGCGTCAGCAGCATTTAATCAGTAGTCTCAACCTAGATGAAGAAAGTGTTGCTCAACTCTTGAATTTACCATTATTACATCGTGATCCTTTTGATAGGATGTTGATTTGTCAAGCTTTATAACATAATTTAACAATTTTAACTCTAGACCCGGCAATTCGTTCCTATTCGGTCAGTGTTTTATATTAGGGTAATAATGCTCAAAATCTGGAAGAGAATAGCCTTTCCATTTTAAAATTGCATAAAAGTATGCTTTTTTCAACATTAAATAATCAGCACTCACTCGGAGCGATGTGACTGGCTATTCGGTGTCGCAAAACTAAACTCTGTAGGGGCAATTCATGAATTTCCCCTACTTAAAATCAGGGTTTTGGCTATTGTTTGCGTAAGTCCTGTTCACTTTTCGCTGTTCGACTGAAGACTCGATAGTATAGCGATGTACTAGTTTCTTTTAAGGGAAACAGCAAATAGGTGAGAGGATTTATTGCCACAATAATATTTCGGAAGTCTCGCCGCGCCAAAAATAAGATCGCACGAGCAACTTGCTGTGCAGACATCACTCCATAAGGATTAAGTTGACTCTTAAACGGGCCAAGAATTAACTTGCGAATTACACAATCCCCGTTCAAACGCTTCAGGGTAACGATCTCTCCTAGCGATCGCTTGCTGAGTTCATAAAGCGGACTCAGCGCTGGAGAAACCTCAGCTTCAGAAGTGTTTACCCAGATTTCTTTGGTTGCTTTTGCTTGTGGGCCTGTTACAGTTGTCAAAAATATATCCATCAACCGCAATGCTGAAAAGGTATTCACTTCATAAGAAGAGTTGATAGCCTCCGGTGTGCGACTGGCATAGACATTGATCCCGTGGTTGATAATTAAAATATCTACTTTCTCTAAACTATTCCTCAGTTCGGCTTCGTTACCCAACTGCCAAGGAACCACCTTCACCCCAACTTGTTCTACTAATTTTTCTGGATTAGTGGTTAATGCCACAACTTTAGCATTATTCTTTACAAGTTCAGCCGCCAACGCTTGTCCCAACGCTCCTGATGCTCCGGTTAAAGCGATGGTTTTACCCTTGAGAGACAGTCCTGTGCCAAGAATTTTATCCACTAGGGGAAAGACACCACTGTAATAAGCGTTGACATCATCAAAATGATGCCGCCAATGGTAAGACCGATTTACCCACCAAATGGATGGTATTGTCTCTAAAGGTCCGGGTAGGTGGTTGTAGTCTGTATCAATTTTTCCCTGGAAATATCGCACAGACGCGCCATACAAGAAGGTGCAACCATAAGCTACTCCTAGCCATAACCCCATTTGCTGGACAATTAAGGCAATGGCTACCAATACCACCAGTAGTAGACTAGACTCTAAAATATCGTGATAAAGCTGGGATTCTTGATAAATTTTCAGGGAAACTATTGATAAATCCCGGCGATAAGCCATGTGGTGCTTGTTGTGCCATTTAGCAAGCCAATTGACTTGGTGACACAAAGCATGGTAGCTGTCTCTTAAGACCTCAGCGAGTAAAAGTGAGAAGAGTGCCCAACTAGCAAACTGCAAGCTGGCATTTAGCCAAACCCAATTAATTTGTAATTTTGCCTCAATTCCAATCAAGTTTTCAGCTAGCATTTTTATCATGTTTGTCTATACTCGTTTTTCTTAATCATTCTTCATGATCTGATAAAGGTGCGTTAAGGTCGAGTCTAGAGCAAATTAAAATCAAAGGAAATAGGGAACAGGTGACAGGTGGCAGAGGAATGAGGAGTAGGCAGGGATAGTAAAATGTAACTTTTGTTGTAAAACAGGATGAAAAACAATTTGTCTTGAGTTGTCAGCAACTTAGCTTTGCGTCCTGCGCCCACGGCACGTTGACGAGGCTTGGTCTGTTGAGTCTCAAAGTATATGCTGCTAAAGCTGGGCATTAGACCATCAAATGCTTTCCGGTTCAATCAAGTTAATGCCCGCAACACAACAGTCGATCTTGCTTCAGCGCACCTTCAATATTCAGCATCATCCTTTGCCTAGCACTGCTGTCTATTCTCTCTTATTTCCCGACAACTCTAATCAACTGTTTCAGATATCCTAAACTAGTAAAAGATATAAACTCTGTATTACAAAGATAGCTGGCGGGTTATAGATTTGTCGGAGCTGTATTTACAGATATCACCAATGAGCAAAAAATTGAAATGCTTGAGCAAGCAGTAGATGATAAAAATTTCCTGCTGTGTCCAGCCATTTAAAGCGCTCCCTTGCTTTAATGAGTGACAAAGAAAATTCTGACTATATAAACTCTATAAAAGAATTTATTTCTGCTGTTGAAAGTGTTCAAAAGCTATTACTGGAAAACCAAAAGCAACTTTAGGATAAGTCCTGAAAGTTCTAGAAGTTTCTAACGAGTTACATCCCGCTCTAAAAAATTCATTCTTACACCTGTATGGATATAAGACCTCTTGCAAAAAGCACTTTTGCACTCTTGGGGAAAAGGTTAAAGGTTAAAGGGGAAGGGGACAATACAGAACCTTTTCCCGACTTATGCAAGAAGTCTATACAAGTGATGAGGGAGGTATCAGACATGCTATGTTGACTGAGCCTGATCTAACTATTACTTATGCAAAGTACTTTTTACTTTCATATACGTCTTTCATAAATTACCTGAAATCGAAGATTTAGAGCGCGATCGCTTTTTGGTTATATTTTGGGATATGAGGAGCGATTATCTTCGACACGCTCTGCGACCGCCTTGTTTCCTTGTGTAGAGATGAGAAGGAATAAATTCTGATTTGTACTAAATATTAGAGGTTGTAATCTAAGAACTACTTAGATAATTTAGTTTAAAAAACTTGTGATAAATTTGGTTTAGGCAGAAGCACAATCCCTGAAAAATGTTCCCCTTTCGATGACAATATTTTTTGCTATCGATGAAACTTACATCGCAAACTTGGGAATAATAAATCGTGCCTGAGAAATATTTGAAATGAATCTCGGCAGATTAGGTGTGTTTTCTAATTGGCGATTAAAGGAGCAAATTGTTAATGAAAGAGAGTTCATCAGGGATTAAGCTAGGCTGTGCAATTGTTAGCAGCACTTGTTTAGCAGCAGTAGCGATCGCTTTAAACGGAGCGAGTGCTTTTGCTGCTCAATTCATCACAATTCAAAGCACTGGCACATTATCAGGAACTATCGAACTTCCCAGAAACAATCCCAATTTCAATCAAAGTACTACTCGGATTGATACGGATGACACTGGAACTTATTACCGGAACTTAGGTACTAATAATAATCCTAATTATGTTCCTGTATATCAGTCAGACTATTTAAAGATAGAAACACGCTCTGATGGAAGTCTGCATTACTTTGTTGACTTTAAAGGCATTCCGATTGTCTCCTTTGATGGTATTCTCACATCGCCGGTTCTCTCTGGTGGTCAGTTGACTGCCTTCCTGTACCAGGGACAATTGCCAGGAACTACATTTCAAGGAGTAGTTCAGGATGAATTTAATCTTACAAAAGCCTTCTATACTGGTACTGTCATCGACCCAGACACCGGAAAACAGTATCAAGGAACTTTTGAAGTCAGTGGATATGGGGTACGATATAGCGATCGCAATGGTAGTTTAACTCCCACAGTCTTTGATTTTCAGTCCGATATCCCAGGTTTGCCAAGCGTAACATCCTTGACCATCACTAATGCTACCTTGGCGAATTTAAGAATTAAAGTACCTATAGATGAAACTTCTATTCCAGAACCCGCTAGCGTTTTGGGAACCTTTCTAGTAGCTGGTTTTGGTATGGTTTTGAAAAGAAAAAAAGACATCTGCTTTAAAAGGATGTTTGAAAAGCCGTAAAGTATACTAAAAAACCCTCTTTCGTTCTTGAGAGACTTTGAAATAGCATTCCCGCACTTCGTGCAACGGCACGAAGTGCGGGAATGGGGTTTAGGTTTCTAAACACGAGCCGAACTGGCAAAAGCCCAGCTGAATTTAATCAATCATCTATACGCAGTAGTTTGCGGTAAAACGGTTGTGAAAAATCAGTCGCACGATGACGTTTATAGTTATCCATAAGTTCAATTAAAAAATTAATAAACTCGAAACTAGCCATCATCAGTTCATAACTCAGGTCAGCGTTGCCATCAAACTGGATTCGGCAACGGGTTAAGTCTGAGGGTAAAGTCGCAACATTCCAGGAGGCGACAAAGGGGACATGTTCACTGGCTTCTATTTTCCGGTGTCCCTCCAAGACCCCTTTTTGATAGAGACTGATGGCATAAGGTAAGAAATTGCGCTTAGTACCTTGAACATAAGGTAAGTAAACACTGGCTTGTTGTTGAGTGGCCGGCTGGAGTTGGTCAATAGACATTGTTCAATATTCCTCAAGTTAGTTTGCAACTGGGGATATTAGTGGCTGTTAGTAGTATTCCCAAAAGATGTATCTAAAGCACATAGTAGGAAGTGGGGAGTAGGAGAAAATTCCTCTCCTCTGCCCCCAGCCCCTTTGCCTCTTCCCAATGCCCCATGCCCAATAAATGAAGTTACTGCTAAGAAATATTAAAATTTCGGTTAGAATAATGCTGCATTAACTTTTATCGAAACGGAGAGCAATAACATAAAAAATCCCCACTGTAAAGTTGTGGATGTTATTATTGCTGTTTCTCCCAACAACAAGCTGCTGCTACCTTGCTATTACTCTTTGCCCAAACCGGAGTTTTCATTGGAGAAAGTCCGACTCTACAAGCTTCCTGCCCAAGTGGCTATCAAAGGAATCAAGCCTCTGTTTAAGAGTAGCTAACGTGGTTAATGCGAGGTAATTACGCAGAGTGGCGGTGACAACAAAGGTAGTCCCAGCGGCTTTTGGCTTAGGGATAGCGGGTATTGCAGTTTGCCCATTCCGATTAATATCGGAAAAAGTAGCTTAGGGATATTTGTCCGTAAAATTACTAACTGTAGACAAATAGTGGTTTTTGAATCAAGCAACCTAACCTATGCCAGCGAATTCCTGGCCCGAAGAAGATTCTTATCAAGAGCTTGATCCGCTCAACTCCTTGTTGTCTGACCTATCAGTAGATGAGGAGTCAGTGTTGGAGACAGATCCTGTGTCTCTAACACCCCGGTTTCAAGGTCGTAGACGCAAAGCAGCTCTAGTCTTGACTATCGTCTGGAGTGGCACGATCGCTCTACATTTAGTTTCTTGGGCTTCCATATTTATTCTAGGACTGACCACCATTCTAGGATTTCATGCCTTGGTGGTAGTGTTTACTAAATCCCGTCGCTATCCAAAAGAAATACAGGGAGATTTGCCCTCTGTATCTGTGCTAGTGGCTGCGAAAAATGAGGAAGCAGTAATTGCGAAATTAGTCAAAAATCTTTGTAATCTGGAATATCCAGGTGGGCAGTATGAAGTATGGATTATTGACGATCACAGCAGTGATGGTACGCCGCATTTATTAGCGGAACTCGAACAAAAACACGACCAACTGAAAGTACTAAGGCGTTCAGCAGAAGCTAGTGGTGGCAAATCGGGGGCGTTGAATGAGGTATTGCCGCTGACAAAGGGCGACATCATAGCAGTATTTGATGCTGATGCCCAAGTAACACCAGACTTGCTGCAACAGGTAGTACCTTTATTTCAAAGAGAAAATGTGGGGGCGGTGCAGGTGCGAAAAGCGATCGCCAACGCTAAAGCAAACTTTTGGACTAAGGGTCAAATGGCTGAGATGGCCCTTGATACCTGGTTTCAGCAACAGCGGACTGCCCTTGGTGGAATTGGCGAACTGCGGGGCAATGGTCAATTTGTCCGGCGTTCAGCCTTGGAAAGCTGCGGTGGCTGGAACGAGGAAACCATTACCGATGATTTGGATTTGACAATCCGTTTACATTTGGATAAATGGGATATTGAGTGTGTTTTCCATCCAGCGGTGCAAGAAGAAGGTGTGACAAATGCGATCGCACTCTGGCATCAGCGCAACCGTTGGGCAGAAGGCGGTTATCAGCGCTATTTGGATTATTGGGATTTAATTCTCAAAAACCGCATGGGAACTCGCAAAAGCTGGGATTTGCTGATTTTTATGCTGATTATGTATATATTGCCAACAGCAGCAGTCCCAGATTTATTAATGGCGATCGCCCGTCATCGTCCACCCATGTTAAGTCCCATCACAGGCTTGTCCGTTACTATGTCGATGGTCGGCATGTATACAGGTCTAAGGCGGATACGTCAAGAACCGAAATTCCCACTTTCAACGTATTTTATGATGCTCGTGCAAACCCTGCGTGGCAGTTTATACATGTTGCACTGGTTAGTCGTCATGAGCAGTACTACTGCCCGGATGTCGGTAAGACCAAAGCGCCTAAAATGGGTGAAAACCTTGCATACGGGGAATGGGGAATAGCCCATTTGGGGAATTAAAAATTAAAAATTAAAAATGCAAAATTACCAAAAATAATTTTGCATTTTTTTATTCATCATCCACTTCTGATTCCTCTACCCATTCAGGTGTAGTTACGGAATCGGAGAATTCTGGGAAATCATCTGCAAAACGGATAATTTGTCCATTGAAAAATTCTGCTAGACGTTGAGCTGCGATCGCTACTTCGTCAGGTTCCCAATCAGTTGCGGGTGTTTGCTTTGGCGGTGGAGGCAGAGTTTGCATCCCCTTTCCATTTACACCATTTCCATTTACCCCATTTCCGTTATTTGCTGCTGTCGGTGCTGGTGGTGGAGTTGTTGGCTGTGGTACTGGGGATGGAGGTGGAATTTGCTGGTTGTAACTGGGAGTTGGTGGCTGCTGAACGCGAGTGGAGTCTTTTGGCGGAGGATTTTTTTTAGCTGAGGTAGAGTTTGAAGAAATTCCTTTTTCTATATTTATCTCGATTTCACGCTGGAAAGTCTGCTGGAAAGCTGCCGTAATCATCGGTAGATAAGATTTGCCTTTGTCATACCATGCCTGTTTGATAGCAATCCGAGCCACAACACCGTCGAACTCGATAAGTTGGCTCATTTGACGCAGCATTTCTTGCCTTGATTTTGGCTGGAGGTTAGCAAGCACTTGTTGCCAAACCTGAGTTAAGTCATATTCTGCTTCTCCAACAACTTCTGAAGTTACTGGTTCAACGTTCACAGGTGACACAGGAACAGCTACAGGTTCTGGGGTTGGTGGTGAAACTGAGTTAGCAGCAGAATTGTGATTTGTTTGCCGTTCAACTGGGGAAGATGAAGTGACAGGCTGATTTTGGGTAGCCGCTAGATGATGGTTTGCAGAATTATGATTTTTTTGCGGTTCAGCTACAGGTAAAGAAGAGACTGTGTGATTTTGGGCAACTGCTGGAGGATAGTTTGGAGATACAACAGGTGTGTTGACTCGCGGCGCGACACTTGGGGCTTGTGGCTGAATATTCGTCGCACTGGGTAACAATCCTAGTAATGTTACCTCCAGCCACAAACGCGGCTGGGTGCTGTTTTTAATTTGCACTTCCGATGTTCGCAGGTGTTGCTGTCCTGCCAAAATCACGCTCATATCGAAGTATTGAGCAAACTCAACTAGCGCTGTCCAGGTTTGCTGAGTACAAGCAATCAAATCGTGGCGATTGGGCGCAGTTTTGGCAATGAGTAAATCGCGGTAGAAGGCGGCAAGATTTTGCAGAAGAGTTAGGGGTTCTCGACCACGATCTAGAATTTTGTGGGTACAGTCGAGAACTGCTTCGGGTTTATCTTGAGCGATCGCATTTAGAAGCCCCAGTAAGTCCTGTTCGCTCACTGTCCCAACCAAATCCCAAACTCTATCCGGTGTCACTTCACCCGCTAATAAACCCAATTGGTCGAGCAAACTTTCGGCATCTCGCAACCCTCCCTGAGCAAGTTGGCCTACCAGGGTTACAGCGTCGGGTGAAATATGAATATTTTCTTTAGATGCGATCGCACTTAAATGCTTAACCATCGCTTCTAACTGAATGCGTCTAAAATCAAACCTTTGACAGCGCGAAATAATTGTTGGTAATACCCGTTGCGGGTCTGTTGTCGCTAATACAAAAACTACGTGTCTCGGTGGTTCTTCTAGGGTCTTAAGTAGCGCGTTGAATGCCTGAGTACTGAGCATGTGGCACTCATCGATTACATAAACCTTGTAGCGGCACTGCACAGGAGCAAACTGGGCTTTTTCAATCAACTCGCGGATATTATCGACACCAGTGTTACTCGCTGCGTCGATTTCAATTATGTCTAAGGCGTAGCCCTTGGTGATCCCCTGACAAACTTCACACACGCCACAGGGTTCAGCAGTGGGCTTGTCACTTTTGAGACAATTAAGAGATTTAGCCAGAATTCGGGCACTAGAAGTTTTCCCCGTACCTCTTGGCCCAGTGAATAAATAGGCGGGGGCGATTTTGGATGTGCCGATCGCGTTTGTGAGGGTGGTCGCGATCGCCTCTTGACCCACCAGTTCAGCAAAACTCTTGGGGCGATATTTATGGTGCAGGGGTTCGTAAGACATGGAAAAATAGACTTCAATGCCTTTCAACGTGAATTAGTAGCACCGAGTCGAGTTTAGGATTCAACTATTTTAAACTCTCGTACCTGCTTTGTTTATCGATGTTGCCATAGCCCTTGCACTCAACTCATGCCGTAAATTTTGGCACTCAGGAAAGCAAGAAACCAGAGCTTATCCTCTACTATGATTTCAACATCAATGTATCGGAATTATAGCATATCATTTAGTACATTTGTTCTAGCAAAGGAGTGAGAGCAGGGGAGAATAACTCTTGACAAATGACTAATGACTAATAACAAATAACTATACATTTTATTGAATGAACTAGCGTCATCGTCCAGTGCGATCGCTACAATTTTAGGATAAGCAAAACTCGATGGTGCAGCAGATGCTCAAGCGGCTATTTCAATGGCTCAAAAAGCTTTTTCAGAGCTTGTTTGGTGGAAAACAGACTACCTCCAAATTTAGAGGAAATGTGGAAAAAGAACCAGCCCCACCCCTAAGCGATACGGATCTGGAATTTCTTTTCAACGAACTGTTGCAAGGAGTACATCAAGCACGAGGAGAAGAGTGGGCACGGAAGTGGTTGCATAATATTGAACATCGCATCCCAACTGAACGCTGGGTTGAGTGGTTAGGGCGCTTTGGCGACAAATTGCTTGCATCACCTACACCTAATAATGAAATGGCTGCGCGGTTAGTGCAACTGGGTGAGTTGGGCATCGGGGAAATTGCAGATGTTGCCTATAGTATCGGGATGCAATTGTTAACACGCAATCAAGGCGAACCAATTTGGGAATATGAAGGGCCAGATGCTGTTAGTACAAATTTGCCCTCTGAGCCAACTACCCCAGTATCAGAGTCAGCAGATGCACCAGAGAACCCCCCGGAGGGAGAATACCAAACTGTCACTCTAGAAGAGTTGTTTGTGATGTTGCAGGAAGATGAAAGCTTACGCCAGCAGATTGCTCAACAGCTTGCCGTTGAAACAGATGATCCACAAGTGCTTGTCCAGGCATTGATTAGTCAATTATATCCTGCTGGTCAATCGACTACAGAGCAAACAGAAAATTAACTGCTGCGTAGAGTCAACAGATTTTGGATTTGCGTTACCCACAAAAGGTGTTAACGTAGCAGGACGTTAGTCTGTTATGAACCAAAAGAATCTGAAATCTAAAATTGGCAAAGTCAAAATTCCAGAGTCGAATCTGGAAATTGTAACGTTGTAATGCTATGCTCTTGAAGATTTGTATATTTTTTGCTAACCTGCTACGGAAGCGCTGTCCGAATCTAATGGGTTTTTACGTAATTGATGATTTTTTTAACACAACGATGGCTACAATCTAGAAAAACAAAATCCAAGAGTGTGGCAGATGCTCAGGCGGATATCGCAGTCGCTTAAAAGGTTTTTAAAGCGCCTCATTGTAAGTCAGCAGACTAGTTCTCTCAAGGGTGCGAGAGGAAACAACCTGGTAGAGGTACTACCAGAACTAACCAATGCGGATCTGGAACAATTGTTTATCCAATTGTTAGAAGGCGTGCATCAAGCACGAGGACGACAGTGGGCATTGAGGTATCTGCAACGGCTCGAAAATCGGATTCCGGCTGAACGCTGGATAGACTGGTTAGTGATGTTTGGTGAAAGCTTGCTAGCTTCACCTACACCAAATTCTCTTTTAGCAACACAGATGGTGCAATTGGGGGAACTTGGTGTTGGCAGAATTGGAGACGTTGCTTATGACATTGGTATCCGACTGATGCAAAACTCCCCTACACAGATAGAGCATGAGGAGAATCAGGCGCAAGATGTAATCGAAACTACACCTACTCCTGGGCAAGAACTGAACCGTGATTTGGGCGAACAGTTATGGGAGTATGATGAGCCAGATGTTGGAGAAACTACTCCTGGACAAGAACTGATCCGCAATTTGGGTGAGCAGTTATGGGAGTATGATGAGCCAGATGTCGTAGAAACTATAACCGATGAAGAAATTCTCCCAAGTTCCCCTGGACAAGAGCTAATCCGCAATTTGGGTGAGCAGTTATGGGAATATGATGTGCCAGATGTTGAGCCAATAATGTCAGCACCTCAAAATGCCTCTTTTGAGGAAAGATTGCCCGACAACTTAGAGGAACTGGTATTAGAGTATGAACGGGAAGAGACCCAAGCCACAATATCAGAAAATGTCCCTCTCCCCGCTGCGGAAGATTCAATCACCTTGTTAACCCAACTGAGGTTCGAGGATGATGAAGAAGTTGTTCAAATTACAACACCAACAAATCTCCTTTCCACTAGACAAAGGACTGAATTAGCAACGTCTCCCTCAGTGGAAACCTGGGATAACACTCTGACGAATTTAGAGCCAAATGTAGCTAATACCCTAGATGAGTTGTGGGTGAGGTTGGATCAAAGTACCAATTTAGTCCAGCAACTTGCTTCTAACTTGGCAGTTCAAAGTATTAATTCCCCCGGTATTATTGAGCGACATAGTGATCATCCGATTACCCACGCTCAAGGTTGGTTTTACCAAGGTCTTCAGCAAGCTAAAACAGGTGATTTGTTAGGCGCGATCGCATCTTATGACCAAGCCATTGAACTTCAACCAGAATTTTCCGAATATTGGTTTAACCTAGGCTTGACGCTGTTCCATTTAGAACGTTTTGATGAAGCGATCGCATCTTACGAAACAGCCACACAACTGAAACCCGACTTCTACAAAGCTTGGTACAACCGGGGTGGAACTCTCGGAGAATTAGGATACTTTGAAGAAGCGATCGCTTCTTTTGACAAAGCCATAGAAATTAAGCCAGACTACCAAGAAGCTTGGTCTAGCCGGGGTTTAGCGCTGCTGAAATTAGGTTGGCTACCAGAAGCTATTGCTAGTTATGACCAAGCGCTGCACCTGGAACCAGAAGACCAGGAAAATTGGTATCACCGAGGCATAGCCCTAGCTGTCGGCGAACAATTTGCAGAGGCGATTATATCTTACGACAAGGCGCTAGAAATTGACTCAGAATATCATGAAGTTTGGATAGACCGGGGTGTAGTGCTATTTAATTTAGGAAAGTGGTCAGAAGCGATCGCCTCCTGGGACAAAGCCCTGTCAGTTCAAGCCGACTTCTACTTAGCTTGGTACAACCGAGGTATAGCATTAGATAACTTGGGACGTAGACAAGAAGCGATCGCCTCCTATCGCCAAGCGATCGCCATTAAACCAGACTTCCACCTAGCTTGGTATAATCAGGCAGTAGCCCTGTTTTATTTAGAACAATTTGCCGAAGCGATCGCTTGTTATGACAACGCTTTGCAAATTAAACAAGATTACTGGGAAGCTTGGATTGGTCGGGGAACTGCGATCGGTAATTTAGTCAACTCTGACGCATTGCTGAATTTGTCGAGTGGTATCACAGCGACAAATCCCGCCTTACAACAGGGCGGCTACGAGGGAAAATTAGCCAGCTACGAGGAAGGGTTAAAACATCTGCGAACAGATACCCACCCAGAAGGTTGGGGTAGATTGCATTTTGCGATCGCTAATACTTACTACGAGCAAGGCAAAAAAAATACCAATACCCGCGATTATTGGCGCAAAGCCGCATCTGAGTACCATCAGGCACTGTTAACCCTTACACTAGAATATTTTCCCCAGTTGCACCTAGAGGTTTTACAATCTCTAAGCAAAGTGCTGATGGGGTTGGGACAAACAACGCAAGTTCAAGAATTGCTGCAACGCGGTACAGAATTATTGCGACAATTATTGAGTGAAGAAACTCGCTCAGACGAAAGTAAAAAACAGCTAGCTCTAAAATTTGCAGGCTTTGATCAATTGGCAGTTGATTTAGCCGTAGAGTCTGGTGATTTAGTTGAAGCCTGGGAAATTGCCGAACAAGGTAAAAATGCTTGTTTAAACTGGCTACTTTACGGCTGGGATGATAATATTTACTCACCTTATTATGGGGCAATTCAACAACTATTCAATCCCACAACAGCAATTATTTACTGGCATATTAGTCCAGTTGCTCTACATACTTTTATTCTCAAAGACCAAGCGCCATCACCAATCCTGCTCTTTACACCCATGCAAGATACTGGGGTAATACCTTTAGGAGAAGACGCTATCCGTCTCAATGAATTGCCCCTACCTGAAGCAGTGCAACGCCTAATTCAATTTGAAACTTGGCTAGAAGATTGGCATCAACAATACCAAGAATATCGCAGCACGGCCCAAGACAAAGAAAGTAAAAGCCAGCATTCTTGGCGAGTTGATATGGAAGAGAAGCTGTTGCAACTGTATGAAATCCTGAATATTTCCACAATTGCACAGGAACTCGAAGGCATCACCCAACTGGTTTTAATTCCTCACCGTGACTTGTACAGATTACCCATTCATACCCTTTTCCATCTTTCTTCGCCATCACCGGAAGAGTTGCCGAATGTAGAGTCAAATTTCACCGTCACTTATCTGCCTAGCGCCCAAGTAGGTTTATCAATAATAACTGAAGATATTTGGCAGTGGCAAAATCAGTTATTACTCAGTGTTGAACATCCTGATAGTACAACTTCCCCCGCACTTAAATTTGCCAAACTTGAGTCTGAAGTTGTTAGCCAGATGTTCAATAATATCCAACGAATTCAGGGGACAGAAGCTACAAAAAATATTGTCGAAAATGCCTTATTTGATAATTACAATATTTTTCATTTTACGGGTCATGTTACTAATAATTTAACTGAACCTAAAAAGTCAGAATTAGCATTAGCAGGTGAAGATAGACTTACTCTAGATGAAATCTGCCAACACAATCTAGCAAGTTACAACCTTATTACTCTCTCTGCCTGTGAAAATTTAAATACTAGCAACCACACTATTAGCAGTGAATATGTGAGTTTAGTAAGTGGTTTTGTGAGTCAAGGCGTTCCTCATGTAGTAAGTACTCTTTGGAGTGTAGAATCTTCAGCTAGTGCCTTGGTCATGATAGAATTCTACCGACGATTACAGCCCAACAAATCAGCAGTTACTGCCTTAGCTGAAGCAACACGATGGCTAAAAGAACTAACTGCTGGAGAACTGACAAAATGGTATGAAGATGTTTTGAATAATCTGCATCCTGAGGAAGTCAGAATTCAAACTTATTTAGCAACACAACTATATAGAAATAGCAAAATGGCATCAGATAAAAATCTTTATAATCATCCTTACTACTGGGCAGCATTCATGATTACGGGTAAGCCGAATTAATCGTTTGAAACTTGTCAAAATAATTTTTAATTTATAATTCGTAATGCGTTTGTTGAACCTAATCTAACTCCCGTCGTCCTTCTAATGCCCTTGCTAGGGTCACTTCGTCGGCGTACTCTAAATCACCACCTACAGGCAAACCAAAGGCGATCCGCGTCACCTTGGTAAATGGTTTCAGTAGCTGACCGATATACAGTGTTGTTGTCTCCCCTTCTACACTCGGACTAATTGCGAGAATTACTTCTTGAGGTTTTTGCTGACTCACCCGCCGCTGCAAAGCCAGAATATTCAACTGTTCTGGCCCAATTCCATCAATTGGAGAAATCACCCCACCTAAAACGTGATATTTACCTTTGTACTCGCGGGTTTTTTCCAGCGCAATCACATCACGAGGATCTGCTACGACACAGATAGTGTTGTTGTCACGGTTGGCATTGCGGCAGATTTCACAAACAGGTTCAGCAGATAAGTGAAAGCAAACAGAACACAAGCCTATCTGTTTTTTTGCCTCAATCAACGCCTGTGCCAAAGCTTCTACTTCTGCTTCTGGTCGCTTCAAAATATGCAAAGCCAGTCGTTGGGCAGATTTAGGACCAACTCCCGGTAGGCGTTGCAATTGCTCAATTAACCGTGCTAAAGGACGTGCGTAAACCGTTGTCTTATCTCCAGGATGTTTTCACTTTAACTATGATGACATTTTTTGGGTGCTTCCATCTCTCTAGAATGGCTTGGCTGGTAGAAAAAACAATCCCACGGCCTCAAGCAGTGGGAGCATCAAATAAATATTTATTGATTATAACAGTGATTTTTTTAGTGATGAATCGCGTCTATAGACACAATTCATCCGGTTTTATCAACCAGGGGGCCAGTCTAACTGCCGTCCTCCTAAAATATGCAAATGTAAATGGTAGACCGTCTGACCACCATCATCACCAGTGTTGATAACAACTCGATAACCACTTTTCAGTCCAGCAACTTCTGCAACACGTTTGGCGGTTAACAAAAGATGTCCCAACAGAGCGTGATCTTGAGATTCAGCATCAGCTAGTGTGGGAATGGGTTTTTTGGGAATGACAAGGATGTGAACGGGCGCTTGGGGGTGAACATCTTTGAATGCCAGGGCCAAATTATCCTCATAAACAATATCAGCGGGAATTTCCCGACGAATGATTTTGCTGAAAATCGTTTCAGTAGCTTCACTCATACTTAATCAACCTACTCATCTGCTAAAGATTTTAAAATTTTACTGTAGTGAGTTGATCTTCTACCCACCAAAATACTCCTTAGTTATGATAAAGTCTTGCATAGAAACATTAGTCCCATCCCAGCATAGAGACAAAATCACAATCTATCACTCGACAATAGAGTGGGTTTTTCATGTTTAGAAATTTGCATATTTTGTGTAGCAGTGCTTTGGAGGTTTAAGTGAAACAGTCAAAATACTATTTTATTGTTTTTATTATTATTATCATTAGCATATTTTTGCGTTTCTGTTTGTTGCAAAATCAAAGTCTTTGGTTTGATGAAGGCTGGAGTCTAGCTTTATCTGATCGTACAACCTTTCAAGAGAATCTCTCCGCAATTGTAAATCGAGAAGCTGGTGACAAATACCAACCGCTTTATTATTTGGTCTTGTTCTATTGGCGTTCGGCTTTTGGAGATAGTGAATTTGCTATTCGCTCGCTCTCAGCCTTGTTGGGAGTCGGCTCAGTAATTGCCGTATTCTTTACTAGCCTACGTGTTTATGGAAAAAAACATGCCTTATGGTCATCTATGCTCCTAGCAGTTAGTTCTTTCAACGTATTTTACAGCCAAGATGCCAGACCTTATGCATTATTAATATTTATAGCATCACTTCAAATATATTTTTTTAGTTATGCAATGAGTGTAAATAAGAGTAATAAAATTATTTCACAATTGCTTTTTGCTATCTTTACTGCCATAGGAAGTTGTGGCAGTATTTTGTCAATAATCTTTAGCTCATCTATTTTTTTGTCTCATGCTATTGTTTATAGAAACTTAAAAGAATTAGCTAAATGGTGGATAGCTCCAGTAATTTTTTCCTCCCCAATGATTTGGTTCTATTTATCTTCATCGGCTGTATCTGATCCAACGGCTACTGAGGTTACTCGGACTGGATTACCTATACTTCAAAACATTATGTTTGTGATCTACGGTATATTAGTCGGTACATCCTATGGGCCACCAATGGATAAATTACGCGATGAGGAAAAGATAAATGTTTTACTTAGCTACTGGCCTATTTTACTAATATTTATTATTGTCAGTACTGTGATTTTTATAGCTTTAGCAATAAGCTTATTAAGACCCCGTAAGAGAAAAACATATCAACGGGCTGATTACTTTTTCACATCAGTATTGTTCTCATCATTTTTACTAAGCTTTCTGTTTGCCCTGGCGACCAAAATTAATTGGCTACCACGGCATTCTTTTTATCTATGTATACCACTTGTAATTCTGATCCCATCAGCTTTTTTACATAATTATCAGCATAAAAATAAATTTTTTATAGCTCCTAAATTTACAAAGTTGGCTACAGTTTCGTTGTTAATTATGAATGTTTATTCAAATTTTCAATACTATTTAAATCCAGCTTATGCAAAAGATGACTACCGTTCGGCTGTTCGCTACCTTCTAGAAAATAGAAATGAATCCGCAAAATCTGTATTGTTATATGGACAACCTAAATTACTCCGATATTATGGAGATTCATCAACTACATATCTTACAAAAACTGTGAAAGGAAAAAATATGGCAGAAAAAGTTAGTATTTTGACCAAAAATGCAGATACAGTTTTTTTGATAGTTAATCGTGAATTTGATTGGGAACTCAAAGATGTTTTTAAAAAAGAAATGAGTTATTTATATAACTTGGAAGATCAGGCTGATTGGCCTTATATGAAAATATATCGATTCACAAAGAAGAAGTAAAAAAAAGTTTAGATGATATTCTGCCTCGTTAAGTGTACGTGTAGAAGAGAGTGAGAAGCGTAGGTGTAGACATAACTTGCTTTAAATTTTGCAAATCGGACAGGAAGCTTAACCTACAATAATGGTGTTATATCTTTGTAGCTCAAAATTTTAATCAATCACGAAGGCTTAAAAAAATCACAAAGCCCATTGTAACACAACCGTATTTGATGGCTAAATCAATTGTTTCAACAAAACGGTTCAGCAGCCAGTTAATTGACTGGTTGCTTGAAGAAGATCGACGAGAGAAGGAAGGGACTTACCGCAAGGAAGAACCACATCGCCAGCATTCTTGGTGGCAGGTGATGTGCTTGACTGGTGTAGATTATTTCTCGACTCTTGGCTATCAACCTGGGATTGCAGCATTGGCGGCTGGCGCTCTTTCTCCTCTAGCTACCCTGATTCTGGTTTTGCTGACGCTCTTTGGAGCATTGCCAATCTATCGGCGCATTGCTGCCGAAAGCCCTCATGGTGAAGGGTCGATCGCAATGTTAGAGCGTTTGCTGCCTTGGTGGCAAGGCAAATTACTTGTGCTGTGCTTACTCGGCTTTGTGGCGACTGACTTTATTATTACCATTACCTTGTCAGCTGCTGATGCCACAGCTCATATCATCGAAAATCCACTGGCTCCAAATTGGCTTCACAATCAAACGATCGCAATCACCCTGATATTAGTTGCATTACTAGGCGCAGTTTTCTTAAGAGGTTTCCGGGAAGCGATTGGTATTGCAGTCGTTTTGGTGGGAGTTTATCTGCTGTTAAACTTTATTGTCGTTAGCGTCGGTCTGTATCAGATCGTAACTCACCCTGGAGCGATCGCTAACTGGCAGACTGCACTTTTTACCCGCCATTCCAATCCTTTGATACTAATCGGCATTGCTCTCTTCATATTCCCCAAATTAGCACTGGGATTGTCAGGTTTTGAGACTGGTGTAACCGTTATGCCCTTAGTCAGAGGTAGCAGCAACGACACCCCACACCATCTCAGAGGGCGGATTCGGAATACACGCAAGCTGCTCACCACTGCTGCTCTGATTATGAGCTTCTTTTTGCTGACCACCAGCTTTATAACCACTTTACTGATTCCAGCCGCTGAATTTGCATCTGGGGGCAAAGCCAATGGACGGGCCCTTGCTTATCTGGCACATCAGTATTTAGGCAATGGCTTTGGCACAATTTACGATCTAAGTACTATTTCCATTTTGTGGTTTGCAGGTGCATCTGCAATGGCAGGGTTGCTGAACATTGTGCCTCGCTACCTACCACGCTATGGTATGGCACCCAATTGGGCACGAGCAACGCGACCTTTAGTGTTAGTCTACACAGCGATCGCATTTGTTGTCACAATTATCTTCAGAGCAAATGTGGAAGCGCAAGGTGGGGCTTATGCAACTGGTGTGCTTGTGTTAATCACCTCAGCCGCCTTTGCCGTTACCTTATCAGCCCACCGTCACCGAGAAAAGCGGGCAAGACTCGTTTTTGGAATTATCACACTGTTATTTTTATACACCACTATTGTCAATATTATCGAAAGACCAGAAGGGATTAGGATTGCTGGGTTTTTCATCGGTGCGATCATTTTTACCTCGCTGGTTTCTCGCGTTTGGCGTACCCGTGAAGTACTCCGTCGGGCTGAAAAGAATCCCCAGAGGCGACCTGGCGTTCATGTCGGGGGTTGAGTAAGCATCTTGAATGGTTAAAGAGGACAATGACATAATATCTCCGCAAAAACCCTTACATTGGAAGATTTTCTCTCTCAATACCGAGATAATCCCCGCTATGAATTGGCTGATGGAGAACTAATTGACATTGAACCCACTGACCCACATGAAACGGTGAGTGGCAAAGTAGCAACCCAAATTGGTATCTACCTTGTTGCAGAACAACTCCCCTGGTTTATTCCTCGCACTTGTTTAATTTACCCCTTTGCAGATGCAGCTACAGTTCGTCGTCCTGATATCGTAGTTCTCGATGAAACCGTTCTCAACCGTGAACCTCTTTGGGAGCGAGAGCCTGTAATTACACTGAGACGATCCATTAAAGTGGTAGTTGAAGTTGTTAGCAGCAACTGGGAAACTGACTATGCTCGCAAGGTTGAGGAATATGCCCTCTTAGGCATTCCTGAATATTGGATCGTAGATTATCGAGGATTGGGCGGTGTGGCATTTATTGGTAAACCTAAACAACCTACTTTGACTGTCTGTCAATTGGTTGAAGACACTTATGCTCAACAAAAATATCGGCTAAATCAATCAATTAACTCACCGCTTTTTCCTGGTCTTCAACTTCGCTTAGATGATATTCTGCCTCGTAAGGTGTAGGTGTAGCCCGTCTTAGACATCGCCTACTTTTAGATTATCACCAGAAGTGCGATCGCCTCTAGTAAAGCACTGTCAGTTAAGTAGGATGGGTTGGGCGATTTGTATAATCACGAATCTGGTTGCTGCTATTACTTAATAATTCTTCTAGGCTTAAGCTCCATAAACTGATTCTTTGCTCAGAATTAGCCACGGCGATCGCACTTTTATCTTTCTCTAAACTACAATATATAAAAGCAGCACTAATAGAAAAATTATCATTTCCTTCAATAGTCTGTAGCAAACTTCCATTAGCAGTATTCCAGAGTCTTATGGTTTGATCCATGCTAATTGCAGCAACAATATCACTATCAGGAATAAAACCGATACTCATCACAAGCTTGTCAGAATTTCCTTTAAGTATTTGCTGATAGTTATTATTAGGATTCCAAAGTTGAATTTGGTGAGCTTTATTTTCTGTCATACTAGCTGTGGCAATTATCCCGCCATTATGACTAAAACTTACATAATAAGCAGCACTTTGATACTCTCTATGGGCGAGTAAGTCACCGTTAAGATCCCACAGTTTCACGGTCTTGTCAGCACTAGCTGTAACAATCATTCTGCCTTCAGGGCTGAAAGTGACCATATTGACTTGTTCATTATGCTTTGCTAAAATCCTACTTTCATCATCATCAATATTCCAAAGTATTACCGTTCCATCAAGATAGACTACTGCAATCTCTGTCCCTTGTGGATTAAAACTTATACTCTGAACATCGCTTTCATGTTTTGAAAAGTGAGATATCTGGTTGCCTTCAAAATTCCAAATTTTCACTTCATTTTGACTAGTTGTAGCAATAGCTTCTCGTTTTGGATTGAATTTAATATCAATATCAAAAACCCTGTCATCATGACATTTAAAGCTACTTAATAGTTCACCATTACGATGCCAAGCTTTAATAGTTCCATCTTGACTGGCTGTAGCAATCGTCTCACCATCAAAACTGAAATCAATCTTTGAAATTTCACTAGAATGTCCATCAAATTTCCGAGTGCAATCCCAAAGTTTTATAGTTTTATCAACGCTACCAGAGACAAGAGTTTTGCTATCAGAACTAAAACTGACTTTTGTGACGCTATTTTTATGTCCCTTAAAAGTTATTTTAGAATCAGCATTTTTGTCCCAAATAGTAATCAGACCATCTTCGCTCGTTGCTGCGATTGTTTCACCATCTGGGCTGAAGGTAACATAATTAAATTTTGCTATGTGATTTTTCTTATTTGTCATTGATGTAACATTTCCATCAATCTTCCAAAATCTGACATATTCATCCCAGCCACATGAGATTAAAGTTTTGCTATCACTTCCAAAACTTACTGCTGAAACTTCCTGAGAATGCTCTTCAGCAATACCTTTTAGCTCTTTTTTTTCTATTAAGTCCCAAAGTTTTATAGTGTGGTCTTTACTAGCAGAAGCAATCAGCTTACCATTTGGACTAAACGCCACATTGATCACACCATCTTCATGACCACTAAGAATATTTAACAGGTCTCCATTTTGGTTCCAAAGCCTGACGGTTTTATCTTGACTGGCAGAAGCAATAATTTGACTGTCTGGGCTGAAGCTAACACCAATCACCCGATGACTATGGCCTTCTAGAGTTTTATATAATATCCACTGGGTTTTAGCATCTGTAGATTTTTTCCAAAGTTTAATGGTTTTATCCCGACTTGCAGAGGCAAGCATTTTGCCATCGGGGCTGAAACTGACATCCATCACCTCATCTTCATGCCCCTCTAAAGTTTGCAACAAATTCCCATCAAAGCTCCAGAGCTTGACAGTTTTATCATCACTAGAAGAAGCGATTGTTTGGCCATCTGGACTGAAGCTTACCCCTGATATACAATCTCTATGTCCATGAAAACTATTCTTTTCCGCAATTTCGTCAAAGATTTGCCCAAAAGTTACTATAAAATGCAATTTTACATCTGTGCGAATTTTAGTATTAGGTGATTTTTGCAGCAGTTCTCCTGCTTGTATCAGTTTAGTTAGTGCCTCCAGATTATTATTATTCCTTGAATTATTTCGTGAGTTAGCAAGTGCAGCAGAAATTTCCTTTTCTAAATTATCTTGCGTGAGATGCCTTTCACGATCTTGGCTTTCTTGTTCATCATCAATACTAGCTTTGATAAACTCATTAATATAGGGTTCTAATTCTCCAAAAGCTTTTTCTTGTTGTAATTGTAAAACAATTTCTAATTTAGAACCACGCCATAATTCACTAACTGCTTTTTTCTGATCAGTTTTAACTTTTTGCCAAATGTTTGCTGATTCTTTTAATTGTCTTTCTAAAATAATCTGTTCTTCATGTTTAGTGATCCAATCCTGCAAACGTGACCAAGAATTAATTAAAGCTTCATGAGCAATTTCTACCGTGTCTTTTTGACGACCACTAATTAATAAACGATGGTCATTAATTAGTTTATTAACAATTGTTGCTAAATCTTCCTCTTCACTGATAAATATAGACTTATTTTCCCGTTTACTAACTCTCTTTCCATCCCCTGTAATGGTGACTAACTTAATAAAAATATCTTCAACTGCTTTCCCCTTTCCTTGAGATTCAAACTGTTGGTAGATTTTCTCCGCTTGCTGTTGTAACGCACCCCCAACACGCCCTAAATCTTCATAGGTTTCTTGATTGAGTAATCTATCCGATAAATCATCCTTTTGCCACAACAAATCAAGCGTATATTGCAACAGAGGCAAAGACCGAGATTTACCCCGAAAATCATTAATAATTTCTTCAATTAAATCCTTATCAACATTTATTCCATGAGTCGCAGCCGGATTTCTGATGACTAATTTCAACTCTCTATCTGTCATCTCTGTTATAAAACGAATATGACTTTCGATTGCCTTTTGAAACTTTGGAAAAGGAGTGATATGCTCTAAAAAATCTGTCCGCATCGCCAAAATAATTTTAAGAGAATTATCTTGATCTTCTGACTGTAAATCAATTAAAGAGTTTAAGTTTTCAAGAAAAAGTATCCGCTCATTTTCATCAGTCGTTTGGCTAAAAATTTCTTCAAATTGATCAATAAAAATTATCCAAGAATCACTTTTACCTTGTCTTAATTGTTCAATAATACTAGATAAATTTAATTGGAGGTTATCAACTCTTTTAATAAATTTTTTTATCTCAGATTTATTATATGATTTTAATTGTTTAGGAAGAGATGTTTGTAACTCATCAAAAAAAGCGTCAAAAGGAGCATCTCCAGGAACAAAACTCAGTTCAGCGAACAGTTTATTTTTCTGAGAAAGTTTAGGAATAATTCCTGCTTTGATCAAAGACGATTTACCACTTCCTGATGCACCCAGGAGGAAAATTAAATTATCCTTCTCTAAGTCTTTCACTAAATCAGCGATGAGCTTTTTTCTACCATAGAATCGATTAGAGTCATTAGCAGTAAATGACTCTAGTCCTAGATAAGGAGAATTTTCATCGATAGTTTCAGAGACTTTTTCTTCTTCAGGATCATCACCATAAAATATGTTTGTTTGTCTATTATTATCACCTACTTGAAATGCCGTTGATTGTATGACTTGTATACTATTTGTTTGACCAATATCAGAAGTGTTCATAGAGTAAGTTGCCCTTCTTAAGTTGCCTCTTTATTACTTAATATGCTAAATACATCGGTGAATAAGGTTGAAACCCCTACTGGACAATAACAACAGTCGTTATTATTAACGTTTGAGCCTTGGTTTTAAAATTAAGGCTGTAAACGTCTGTAACTCTTGATTTACAAGCCAATTTCTGGTCTTTAATTAAAAGTTCAGCATCACGTCTACGGAAGAACCCTAAGAGGATGTTTGGAAAGTCTAATTTATTACTCATTTGGCGACTAGAAGTCGCACCTATACATACAAAACCCGCCCGTGTGGGTTTAAAAACTCTCATTTTGTGTTAGTCTACGGAGGTAGATTTTGCTTGTGTAGTAGCGAATTATATTCGCCCAATACTTTTAAAACATCCTCTAAAGTTTAAGGTGGTTTCCACAACATAAATGCTTTTCAAGCGACCATCAAAAGTATAAGAAGATTGCTTGGCAAATTGGGGTCAAAGTCAACACCCTACTCGCATACATTAAAGATTAATTGATATTAACTTTAGGCATTATGTTGTAGGTTGTTATCCCCAACTTGAAACTGCCTACTGCCTTGTATACTAACCTCATATTTACCAGTTGAAGCACCTTTAGGATCTCCTTTTTTCAGGATCTCCTGCGCTAACTTGATAATTTCATCTTCATCTTTAAGCTTATCAAGTCCAACATCTTTTAATTCATCTTCTAAAAGAGCTTCTGTTTTCTCAGGTTTCTGTACATATTTATCTAAAATTGTTGATGAGTCTGCTTTTCCCTGGTCTGTGAATTTCTTCTTAATCAACGCTTTCAAACCCTCATAAGCATCCTTAACGGCTGTTCCTGCTGTATCTTTAGCAGCAGCAGTAGCCCCAGCAGCCAAAGCAGTGAGAATGAGTGTAATTGGGTCCATGATTTTTAACTCCTGAGATTTAGAAAGTGAATTTCTTACTGGAAATTTGCTGTTGATGAGCAAGTGCGTTTTGAATAAATACTTTTAGCCTGTTGATTTTGCGATAGCTATCAAGTAAAGCGATCACAAACAATCACGGTAAGTTATGAGACTCTATTTATAAAATTCGAAGAATCGCTTTGGCTCCTTTGCCCAAAAGTTCTACTCCTTCGTTCGCATACTTCGCAACATTCCCAGCTTTCTCCAGAGGAAGATCATCAATCTTTGTTGCTACCTCTGATGGCAACTTAGCCACACGCGGTGCGCCATTAGGTTCAGGTAATCGAGGAAAATAGAAGATATTTTCATTTTTTTTGATGATCTGAGAAGCTTCAACCATCTCTCCGTATTGCTTCTCGTCTATCACCTTTCGAATGTTACTGTATTCCTTTATAGCAGCATTAATTACTTTCCTATCTAGCGTGTTCCCAGTAGGATGTTTTTCTACATAATCTATAACTTGTGGTATGTATTCAGAAGGCAGCCCAGTCATTCCCATTACCATATCCAACTGAGTATTGGACATTTTGGTAAGAATATCTGAAGTGTCAGCGGGCAGATCCCCTGCATTCGCCGATATTTTTGAGTCTGGGACAAGTTGAGCAAGTTTTTTATCATCTTTTTTGATTTGTGACAAGTATGGTTCTTCACCAACACCTAACGCTACGGGTTTATAATCGCAAGTCCACTTTGTCTCTGGACCCTGATTCAGCTTAGATGTTATAACTCCAAAAGTATTCCTGGTCTTGTCATAAAAAGAAACATCATAGACCGTTTTCTTTTCCTGAGCATTCAAACTGACTCCCCACTTATTACTATAAGTGTCGTAAAGTACTCTTGCGCTACAGGGTGGAATATTTGCATAATTATTTGGCTTATTTGCGTTAGGCTGATACAATTGTACCAATGCGATGAAAGGGGTATTATTGACAATTATCAGCTTCCCTTTTTGTTCTTTTATTGTTTCGGGTTTAGCATCAGATTGGATATCATTCACTAACTTTAGATTGCTATCCTGAGGTGCAGATTTAGCTATTAAATTAGATGAAGATTGCTTATTACTAATACTGCTTGATAAGTGTAATTTTCCTTTAGATTCTTTTTGTAAAGGGGTTGAAGAAATCTGAGATGTTGTATCTAAAAGGTGAGTTGATATTAGAGCTTTAACTTGAGGCACGCTAACTGTCGCTATTGATAATCCAGCAATAAAAGCAGAAACTTTCACATAGTTCATTGTTCTTTTTCCTTTAAATATTGAAGTGCGATCGCTATTACAGAGAATAGTTGCAGTAATTTAGCAATTATTATTACTAAGTGAATATACCAAGCCTATAAAATAAGCTCAACTTTGTCACTAGCAAAATGTTGGGTTTAAAACCTATCAAAATGTGAGGTCGAGAAAATGCAAACTACAGCCTGACAATCCCCCGATTCAGGGCGGTGACTAGGGCTTGAGTCCGATCGCTAACCTTCAATTTGCCGAAAATATTATTAGCATGGAACCTAACCGTACTCTCAGCAATATTGAGGACATTGCTAATCTGCTGGTTATTCTTACCCTTGGCGATCAGGCGCAGCACTTCCAACTCACGATCGCTCAATTCCTCACTACCCATCCGCTCGGCTAGCTTGGCTGCTATAGTGGGCGGAATATACCTTTGTCCTTTATGAACAGTGCGAATCGCATCTAAGAGTTCGTTCGGTTCAGCCCCCTTGAGGAGATAGCCCTTTGCACCCGCCCGTAATCCCCGATAGATATCTTCATCACCATCAAAAGTAGTCAACACAACGATTCGGGCGTGTTTAAACTTAGCACAGATGGCTGCGATCGCATCGGCACCTTCCATCTTCGGCATTCGCAAATCCATCAGCGCCACATCAGGTTGATGTTGGCGGAAAAGTTCTAGCGCTTCTCGCCCGTCGCCAGCATGGCCGATTACAGTCATGTCTGGCTCACATTGAAGAAACATTGTTAAAGCTTGCCCCAAGATGGGATGATCGTCAGCAAGCAGGATGCGAATGACATTGGATTGACTCATAATCATTTACTCTCGGTAGACTAACACTGAAACTTCTGTTCCCTGTCCTGGCGAACTCTGAATTGTTAGTTTTGCCCCGATGCGTTCAGCCCGTTCGCTCATGACTAACAGCCCAAAGCTGTTGATAATAGATACACTCCCCATGTCAAATCCTTGTCCATCATCTTTGATTCGCAAGCTGCACTGTCTTTCTTGATACGCCAGTTCAATTTGGATTTCTCCAGCTTGGGCATACTTGAAGGCATTGGTTAATGCTTCTTGTCCAATGCGGAATAGGTTATTTTCAACATCTGGAGACAAGGGGTATATCTCGCCTATTACTTGGCAGACAATATGTGTATTGGTAGGGGAAAACATCTGTGTGGCGAAGCGATTGAGAGCATTAAAAATGTCGCCGTCCTCCAATAATTGAGAGCGTAATGCTTTGATAGAACGGCGTGCTTCAGCCAGTCCAGAGTGAGCCAAGTCACGCCCTGCTTTGATTAATGTCTGTGCTACTTCTATATCTGTCGTCAGTTTCCGTGAGGCGGTGTCTAAGTGGACAATAACAACGGTGAAAGCTTGTGCCAAAGTGTCGTGAATTTCCTGTGCCAAGCGGTTGCGTTCTGCTAATACGGTTGCTTCTTCAGCCTGCTTACGACTAGTGATATCCTGTATTGCAGCCATCCTGATGGTACGCCCACGATATGACATAACTCTGGCTCTAATCTCAGCCGGAAATGTGCTTCCATCCTTACGCAGACAAACGGTTTCATAAATTCCTTCATCCCCTGAGCGAATCTTCTGCATCACCTGTTCCCGGTATTCAGGAGCAGTAAAATCCATGACACGCATACCAACCAACTCAGAAAGTTCATAACCAAACATCTCAGCACAGGTTTGGTTAGTATCTAAAAGTATGCCTTGCTCGGTAATAGCGATCGCTTCAAATGTTGCCTCTGCCAATAGCCGAAATCGCGTCTCGCTTTCTAGAAGCGCTACTTCTGCCTGCTTGCGTTCAGCTATTTCCCATTCTAGTTCCAGGGTACGTTCAGTAACCTGTTGCTCTAAAATCGAATTATAATCAGCTAGGATCTTCTCTGCTTTTTTGCGTTCGGTAATATCAAGACAAACGGTGAGTGCATATATTACTTTCCCTGATTCATCAAAAATTGGGGTGCTTAAAACTTCTACAGGGATAGTTTTATTCGAGTGGCGAAACTCAAGATTATCAACATGGACAGTTTTACCAGCTAAAGAATATACAATTGGCAGTTCATCCGCAGGGCATAACTGATCAGTTCCAGCTAGATAAATTTGATAATAGTCTGCTACTTTTTTGTATTCGATAGATGGTAATAACTCTACGTTGACTAGCTGTTGTGAAGCTCGATTAGTATAGTATAGTTGCCCACTACTATCATCTATCGAAACACTCACAGGTATAGCGTCAAGAAATTGTTTCAGGCGAGTTTGACTCTGCAATAAAGTTTTGTTTAAATCCTGCATTTCCAAAAACTTTGATTGCAGTTGATCCGCCATACTATTAAATGACTTGGCTAATTCCCCCAATTCATCAGAGCGCTCTACTTTTATTCTTTTTTCCCATTCACCTTGAGCAAGTGCTAAAGCTGATTTTTTTAAAGCTATAACTGGTTGAGTAATCCACCGTAAAATCAAAACACCAACAGCTACAGCCACTATCAAAGCAACAATACACAGCACTATAGTGATGTGGGTATTAGCATTAATTTCCCCCATGAAGTCATCTTCTGGGACTACGACCACAATTAACCAGTCAAGTCCCCGATTATCTTGAAAGGGTAAAATTTGAATAAACTGCCGCTTACCATATATGGGAAAATATAATTGCTGTGAACTATTAATTGAGTGAAATTCATCAAATTCTTTTTTTAGAAAATTAGCGGTAAATTGTGTTTTTATATCATTACTATCTATCGCTAAAAATGGCTTAATTTTATTTTCTGCTAGTTTTGTTTCTAAATCATTTGAGCGAAAAGGCTTTTCATTAGTTGAGGTTGCTACCAATCTTCCAGATTGACGCTCGATAATAAAACTTATTCCTGTTTTACCAATTCTTAACTTGCGCAGAAAAGTGCCAATTTTAGATAAGTTTAAATTTGAGAGTAATACACCTTGCAAATTTCCCTGTTTATCGTAAGCAGGCTGACTAGCAGCGATGTACAAAGCAATGCCAGAATTATGAGGATAAATTTCACTCCAAATTGGCCTTTCTTCTGCTATCGGTTTCTTATACCAACCACGTCTTTGAGTATCATAAGGTTTGCCAAAATCCTTTACTCCTGTACGTGTGCCTTGTTTGTTAGTAGTATAAGTCTGCAAATTATACTTAGTCGATTTACCAGATGCTCTGATTGTCAAAGAATCATCAGAAAATATCTCTGCTGAAATAAACTCTTTATTTGTATTCGCAAACCCAATTAGGCTTACTTGATTAAATACTTGCAATTGCTCAAAAAAATGACGTTCTAAAACGGCAAATTCTTGTACATCTAACTGACCAAATTTAATAGCATTAGCATTATTCTGATTAATTTTATGCGGAGTTTCAAGAAAAGTTTCTAGATTCTGCTGAACACGCTCACTAATTTCACTTAGTAGCTGTGCGGCAATATTATTTACTGCTTGTTGCCCATTTTTGAATGAGAGATAACCTGTTAAACTCACCACCGCCAAGATTTGCAGAATAAAGGGAACGATCAGAACAGTTCGCAGGGAAAGTTTAGCGGGAAGATCGGTAAAATATTTAATAGATAAGCTTTTGTTAAACAATAAAATCTTCCTTTTATTGCCAAGACTATAAAAATTAATTTGGTAGCATCTCACTGTTAATAGAAATACACCTGCTCTAGCGAATTCTAATCGTTGGCTATATTCTTTTCCTTAACCCATCATGCCTTTCCTAAAGTAATATTATTTTTACTAATAATGAATATTCGCTTTCCGTTAACTTTTTATTCAGCATTTTTTTGCATAATATATATAAATTTTATGTACTCGTAAAAATCATTTTTGCATAATCTAGTTCTAAAAAATGCTCACAAAAAGAGTAGCCCACAAAAATCTATCTAAAGATAGATGCCGATTTTAATAAGCAGAAACTATATAACTACAACAAAATCAAAACAATTTCCGCACTCATCTACGACCAAAAGCTATTATTTTTTAATAAAATTGTAATTTTACCTATCTCCTCAGATTTTCTCCAAAGGACGCGGACTTGTTCTAAGCTACCCCTACAGGGATCTTGGCAGACAAGCCTCTCGTTCGCGTTAGCGTCTTCGATAGGAGAAGGAGAAAAGAAGGCTTTACGCTGCCTTATCGCCCTTATCTTGCTTGGGGAGGGTGATATTGTTGTGGTCTACCCATCAAGTACTCCGTCCGGCTAAAAAGAATCCCCTGACTTAAAAGACGTTAATCCTTCAAAACTAAAAAGCTTTGAAGGATTAACTTCGGAGTTTTGGGCATTTTTATTAGAAGATGTTTGAAAAGTATTTTTGGTAACATCAATACTTCCCAAACTTAACCAACGGTTTTTTTTGAAAATGAGCAAAGCCAAATTTTCAAGAGCCGTGAGAATCTTAACAAATTAATCTTTTTATGTTCGTCGGTTAACTAGGGTAGCGCTAGCTTGGTCAACAGGCATAAGCACAATTTCATTAATATTGACATGGGGCGATCGCGTCACGCAGAAAAATATTACATCAGCCACATCATCTGCTGTCAGCGGTATAACTCCCTGGTAGACTTTGTTGGCGCGTTCAGTATCTCCGTGAAACCGCACCTCGCTAAATTCTGTTTCTACCATACCGGGGTCAACGGAAGTTACACGTACCCGTGTTCCCAATAGGTCTTGTTTTAAACCTTCAGAAATTGCTCTCACAGCAGCTTTGGTAGCACAGTAGACATTGCCACCGGGATAGGTTTGATGTCCGGCAATGGAACCTAAATTTACCACATGACCGCGATCGCGGCTCACCATTCCAGGAACGACATAACGGGAAAGGTAAAGTAAACCCTTAACGTTAGTATCAATCATGTCTTCCCAGTCTTGAAAGCTTCCTTCGTGCAACTTGTCTAAACCGCGACTTAGACCAGCATTGTTAATGAGAATGTCAATTTCAGACCAGGCAGAGGGTAGAGTAGAAATGGCAGATTCGACAGCGTTGCGATCGCGCACATCTAGCTGTAATAAATGAATTTCAATACCAAATTCTTTAATGAGAGTATCTGCTAGCTGCTGCAAACGTTCTAACCGTCGTGCCGCTAAGATCAGTTTTGCACCAGCACCAGCAAAAATTCTCGCACAAGCAGTACCAATACCACTACTTGCACCAGTGATCAAAATGATTTGATTTTCTAGGGAAGTCATTAGGATAGTTAGGAGTGAGGAGTTAATAGTTATGAATTATGAATTAGTACAAGTTTCATAGTTCATAATTTATCATCAGTCGTCTATAACTCCTAACTCCTGTATAGACACGATTAATCGCGTCTCTCCTAACTCTTGTACAGACGCGATTAATCGCGTCTCTCCTAACTCCTAACTACTTCTTCACCACTTGCAAGCGCTGAGTTACCATCGTCATCCCATTACCCCGCAGGATGACAGCAGAAACCCATTGGCTACCAGGGGTAGATGGTGCTTGTCCCGTTTTGAACAGTCCACCAGATGTTAGTAATTCTAAATCCACGGATGTAGGGTTGAGAAATTTATCTGGTTGGATGGGTTCCTCTAGCGCCGTTCCTAGTAGAAAATCATCACCAAGTGGCTCTTGGACGATCGCATCAAAATTATACTTCTGACCAACTTGCACCTTCTCTGGTAATTTAATATCAATTTGAGGCGGCTTGCTGCCAGAGGTAAGTTGGGTGCGTTCTGACAAAATGTCTTGGCGGGCGATTTTGCCATTTTCAATGCGCTGACGCGATTTAATCGTGGCATTGAGAGCCGAATTATTACTGTTACCGGAGGATAAACCAGTTATCTTCGTTTCTGTTTCGGCAATAATCGCATTGCCCTCAGGTTTTGAAGATAGCAGTTTTGTACTGTATTGCAATTTGGGATATCGTTGCCAAAGTGAAATCAAAGACTTTTCCAAGGTTTGGAGGTTTAATCCATCCCCATGAGTGAAAGTAGGGCTGTAAAATTGCAACACCCCTTTGACATCGCCTCGGCTGGCGGCGGCATCAACTTGTGTTAGCAGATTTTTCAGATTGGCTGGTGCATTTTGGGGTGTAGTGGTTTGGGATAATTGCTGTGGTGTCGTCGCTTGAGTGGGTTGCCAACCACTTGTTAAACCAAGGGTTAGCAGGAACGAAACCAGCCAGAGATTCACTGGAAATCTGATTTGTCGTCTCACTAAGGCAGTAATAATGTTAGTCATTGGTAAGAGTTTACTGATTTGATTAGAGAAAGTAAGGAAATTGTTTTATCTTAGTTAAGCTAGACGCTAAACGGTAGAGGTTTGATGGCAAACGCACCGATACGATTATTAATAGCTGCCAGTGGGACTGGTGGACACTTGTTTCCAGCGATCGCACTGGCACAAAAACTGCCAGATTATCAAATAGAATGGCTGGGAGTACCCAATCGGCTAGAAACTCAACTTGTCCCTAAAGAGTATCCCTTGAATACTATTGCAGTTGAAGGGTTTCAGCAAGGGTTTGGCTTCTCCTCGATTCGTACCTTGGGTAAACTCGCTGGTTCGATTATAGAAGTCAGACGAATTCTTAAACAGGGAAATTTTCAAGGTGTATTTACCACAGGGGGTTACATTGCTGGGCCAGCCGTCATTGCGGCGCGTTCCCTAGGTTTACCCGTGGTTTTCCACGAATCTAACGCTTTACCAGGTAAAGTAACTCGCTTCTTTGGCCCTTGGTGTAGTGCGGTAGCCTTGGGATTTGAAGTAGCTGCTAAGTATTTGCCCCGTGCCAAAAATGTCTGCGTTGGCACTCCTGTAAGAGCGCAATTTCTCGATGGGGCAATTGATGCACCATTGGATTTAGCCATTCCTGAGAGTGTTCCCTTGATTGTCGTCTTTGGTGGTAGCCAGGGTGCAGTTGCAGTTAATAAGTTGGTGCGTGAATCTGCAAATGCTTGGTTTGATGCTGGTGCTTATGTAGTACATTTAACTGGCGATCGCGATCCAGAAGCAGATAGTCTCAAACATCCACAGTACATATCCTTACCTTTTTACAACAATATGGCAGCGTTGTTGCAACGGGCTTCTCTTGCTATTAGTCGTTCTGGTGCAGGTAGCTTGACAGAATTGGCAGTATGTGGAACGCCAGCGATTTTAATTCCTTATCCCTTTGCCGCAGAAGACCATCAATCTTACAATGCAGACGTATTTACAAAAGCTGGTGCAGCATTAACCTTAAAGCAATCGGAGTTGACGACTGAAATATTGCAAAGTAATGTGTTGAATTTATTGCAGTCACCGCAAGAATTAGCAAAGATGGGGGAAAAAGCCAAAGCGATCGCAGTTCCTGATAGTGCCGAAAAGTTGGCGCAGTTAGTGCGTGAGGTTATCGAAACATAATGTTGATTATTTAGCATTAAAAATTGATTTTCCAAGTTATGAATATCTTATCCAGCCAAAAATTTCGCTTCACACTAGGTTGTGCTGCCTTATTGCTTGTAAGTTTAGCCAGTAGTGATGTATATACTCAGTCAAAAACTAAACAGCTAGCTCAACAAGATAATTCCTTTACTCAGCAAGAAAATTTTGCCTCACTTGAATCACAGATTTCCTTCACATCAAATCAAATTTCTGATCAACTTACCTCAGGGTTTCAAAATCCTTTAATCCCTCAACAAACATCTGCTGAGATTACAGGTAAAGAAAACGCTTTTTCATATCAACAGGATTTGTTAGCAGCATCTGCACCCTATCCAGTTATCGATGAGTTCAAAAAATATAAATTTAGTATTAATGGCAACCAGGTTGTTACTCCAGTCAAACTGCCAAGTAGTAAGGTTAATTTCAATCAAGGAGATTTATTAACTGTTCTCGTTAATACGAGAAAATATTTTCAAGATTATAGTTCACAAGATCCAGATATTCTGCGTACAGGAATACTCACTACTCAAGGCGTTACTGTACAAGATGTTCTCAAGACTTTAGATTTCATGATTGCTGTTTTAAAGGAGGATATTGCTAATAAGCGAGCTACTCGTTTACAAGACCCTAAATTTATCAATTCCAATTTTCGAGTTATCAAATGGACTGCCTATAACCCCAAAAATAAGAAACAAAAACAATTACGAATTACCAAATATGCTGTATTCACTCACCCCGGTTCTCGCAAGAAAACCTCTACTTTTAATACACCAATTTATAGCCTAAAGGATAGCTCTAATAATAATACTTTTTATACCAAATATACCAAACAGGATGTTTTGTCGGGTATTTATGAACCAGGTGGTAAAGAATTTGGAAAAGTTAAAAGTCTCGCTTATTTAACCAGAACTGGCTTAGAAGAAGCCTTAATGCAAGGAACAATCCTGATTAACTTTACAGATGGTTATAGGGCATTTTTTAATGTAGATAGAAATAATGGAATGTCTTATATTCGCGGCTTAAAGGCAACAGCACAAAAGCGTTATTGGTATTTTAGAGAGGTTGATGCCATTAAAGGCTATGGATATAAAATAGATGCAAAAATTTCCATTAAACCAGGAGTAACCTTTGCTGGAGATGTTTTGAATATTGGTTTAGGTAAAGTGATTATTATTGAGCATACTAAAGGCGGTCGCAAACATCTGCAAATGGGAGTTATGGCTGATACAGGCGGAGCATTTTTACCCAATCTTTATCAACTCGATTTTTTAGCAGGTATTTTTAAGAGTCAAAAAGAATTTAGGCAAAATATCAGCCAATTGCCGGAGTATGCTACAGCATATTTTTTAGTAAAGAAGTAATGCATTGACTTGATGTCAAATATCTATTAACGGTCAAAATAATTCGTAATTATAACGCTTTCTATGAGATGCTGCTCGTAGCTTGCTTCCTCGCAAGGGTACACACATTCCCTACCCCTAGGCTATCAGTGCAGGCTTGTACCCTCTTAATTACGAATTACGAATTACGAATTACGAATTACGAATTACGAATTACGAATTACGAATTACGAATTACGAATTACGAATTACGAATTAGGGACTTCCAGTTAAAAAAAAACATCCCATCGCTGCGGGACACTCCGCGAACGAAGGGGTGAAAGGACTTGCGCCCCTTCCTGTCTCTATGTACTTTGGGATTATTTATTTTTTACAAGTCCCTTATGAATTACGAATTATTTGGTCAACAGTTCTAAGTTATGACCATTGGGGTCATAAAAATAGAAGCCACGACCTTCATTCCGGTGGTTAATTTGCCCTTTATTCTGATGCATAGGGTCGCTACTGTATTCAATACCCGCCTCTTTGATGCGTGCAAAAATTGCATCAAATTCCTCGTCACTGACATGGAACGCATAATGATGCGACTCGAACGCTTCAGCATCGGCGAAGTCAAGCGTCAGTTCATCATTTATATGCACAGCAGCGAAGTGACCAACGGGAACCTCAACCTCTAAACCAAAAATTTTTGCAAAGAACCTCGCCGATGCTTCTTTGTCATGTACGGGCACTATGGTGTGATTTAGAGTAATTGTCATGTCACACCTTCCCTCCTAATTGTTGGTAGTAATTAATATCAACTCTCTATTCAGAGTATTCAGAGTTGATAACAACATTGTTCCTTTCTATTTTATCTTTTGGGCGCTAACACCAGAGTAAACATATCTAAATTCCGTGTTCAATGTATTTGGAACACCCGCAAACACTTAATTTAACTCTTAAATAAGCAAAACTAATAACTTATATCAGCTTTACTGAAGTAATAAAACTTGATTAAAAAATGTAAAGCATTGTAAAGTGAATTCACAGGCAAAGACAAACCAGCCTGATTCATAAATAACTAACCGCACTTATAAAACAATGACAACAACCTTACAACAGCGCTCAAGCGCCAACGTATGGGATAGATTTTGCGAGTGGATCACCAGCACAAACAACCGTATCTACATCGGTTGGTTCGGCGTAGTCATGATCCCTACCCTGCTAGCCGCCACCGCCTGCTTCGTAATCGCCTTCATCGCTGCACCTCCAGTAGACATCGATGGAATCCGTGAACCAGTAGCAGGTTCCTTGATTTACGGAAACAACATCATCTCCGGTGCAGTAGTACCTTCCTCCAACGCAATCGGCTTGCACTTCTACCCAATTTGGGAAGCAGCTTCCTTAGATGAGTGGTTGTACAACGGTGGTCCTTACCAATTGGTAATTTTCCACTTCCTGATTGGCGTATTCTGCTACTTGGGTCGTGAATGGGAACTATCCTACCGCTTAGGAATGCGTCCTTGGATTGCAATTGCATACTCAGCACCAGTAGCAGCAGCAACCGCAGTCTTCTTGGT